>JALTNS010000099.1 GCA_027000565.1 Rhizobiaceae bacterium
GGGAATTTAACTCACCTATCAGCCACCAGGGTGAAGGCCAGTCCCTGGGCGCGGACGGTGGTGCGGATCTGGCCTACAACACCAATAATCATCGTAGTTGGCACCCAGTGATGCGTGAGACGGGGCGCGATCCGGATACGCGCATGGCTAATGCCAACAACTGGAAACCCCCTTTTAATGCTGCGGTGGGCACACAGACCATGTATTGCAGTGATTGTCATGGCTCAGGTACCCTGCCGGGCACAGCTGATCCGGACGGGCCAGGCAATGAAAACGGTGCAGCCTGGGGACCGCATGGGTCCGATAACGACTTTTTGCTTAAGGGACCCTGGAGTAATGGGTCTTGGGGGGGGACTGCCAGTGCCCCCGTGCCTTGGGCGAATGCCACGGGTTTTGTTCAGCAGGGGGTGTTTGGTACCACTCAAGATCACTTGTGCTTTAAATGCCACAATTGGGATGACTATGCCAATCCCACCAATACCAGTCCGGGTCTGAGTGGTTTCAGGGATTCTCAGGGAATAAGTTTTGTGGGGTGTGGCTACACACCTTTTGATACCTCCAGGGTCAATCTCCATATTCTGCATGCTGATATTGCCAACGATTTGGCAAACAAGGGAAGTGGAGGTTTTGGCAGCACGTTTGCCTGTAGCAATTGCCATATTGCGGTGCCCCATGGCTGGAAAAACAAGGCATTCCTGGTTAATTTGAATGATGTCGGGCCTGAAGTGGGCTTACCGGCAGGTACCGTTATTAATCGATATACCGACCCCAATTGGGGAGGGAACGGGTATACCAATGGCCCTTATTATCTCAATGCCAAACTCTACATTATCAATTTCAAAAAAAGTGGGGAATGGACAGAAGATGACTGTGGTTACCGGCAGTTTGCCGGGCCTTTTGGCATGATAAATGCCTGCGATGTTACGCCATAAGGAATTAAACCTGAATCGGAGGATGATATTGTGATGAGTGCGCAAATAATATACCGAATTATTGTCGGAGGCGGTGTGATGATTGCACTGCTCTTTAGCATGAGCGTATCAGCTATGACGGTGACGCCATTGATATTGCCTGACAGTATGTCAGTTGATGCTCATGTGTTGGCCCACCCCCCGGTGAATGGGGATTGTGCCAGTTGTCATCCCGACATAAAGACGATGCCGCGCGTCAATTAATATTTTGTTATGAGGTTTGTTGTGCGGATTAAGGTCATTTTTTGTTGGACTGCCTGTGAAGGCAGCACCTGATTGATTCAGATTAATGGGTTTTAGCCAAATTTCGTTGTAATCCGGTCAAAGTTTGTCATATTTGTGAACCTCCTTGTTTAATGTGGTCAAGGTATACTGCGCTCAGTGTTGCCGAGTGCGGCATATTGTGTGTGTGAAATCTATTGACGGAATAGGATTATTGCTATGTTGCGCCGTTTGGCATCGTTAAAATTTACTTTGGTGGGGATGGTCTTGCTGGCTGGTGGTGCCACGTTGAGTTATGGCAATCCCGCAGAGGTCTCGGTTTGGGTGTTGATCGTGCCTCTGGCTTTATTAGCCTTGAATCTGGCTGCCGCAATCGTTACCAATCCACGTATCAATCGTCAGCCAGGGTTACTGGTATTTCACGTTTGTCTGCTGGCGACGGTGCTGTTGGCCGGGCTGGGACGTTTGACGCATCTGGATGCGCATCTTGAAATTGCTCAAAATGAGGCGTTTAGCAAAGATATCCTGCAAGAGGTAAAAAAAGGTCCCTGGCATTCTGGCAATCTGGATAAAGTACAGTTTATTCAGGGAGCTTACACAGTGGATTATGCACCGGGCCTGAAGCGTGGCTTGACGCACAGCCAGGTTTTTTTGCCAGGAGTGGGTGGTGCGACGGTGGTGCAGGATGTGGGTGATGACCGTCCACTGATTTTGGAGCGTTATCGTTTTTACACTACTCACAACAAGGGGTTTGCCCCTGTTCTTACCTGGCTGCCAAATCAGGGTGTGCCTGTCACTGGCCGCATCAATATGCCTGCATACCCACTTTATGATTACAAACAGGATAATAGCTGGGCTCCACCGGGCACCGAGGAAGAAATCAAGTTCTGGCTGCAATTGCAGACTGGCATGACTTTGGAAGAATCATGGGTGCTGGATGGCCAGAATGCGACGGGCGTTTTGGTGGTTACAAGTGACGGTAAGCGTGTGGAACTGGAGCCAGGTGATGAGGTGTCGTTACCTCATGGTCGTCTGCGTTTCGAAAACCTGACTACCTGGATGGGGTATCGCGTATTTTACGATCCCACCATACAATGGTTGTTCTGGGTAACCGTTGTAGGAGTATTTGGGTTGACACATTTTTTCTGGGTTAAGTTGAACCTTGCTCCCTGGACCGATGACAGTAATGACAATGAGCGGAGAGGCAAAGCATGAACATGGTAGCAGAGCAACCTTGGTTATGGGCCGGTTTGGGGGCTTATCTGGTGGCCACACTGGTTGCCATGTGGGGAGTGTCGCCACGTTCTGAAAATAGTGCGCTGGTGGCTAATAAAACACATGAAAAACTGGTGTTGGGTTTCATTGTGCTCGGTGTGTTGCTGTTGACGGTGGCGATTGCTGCCCGCTGGATACGCATTGGCCACGGCCCGTGGATTAGTCTGTTCGAATTGTTGATGAGTCAGGTATGGAGCCTGGGGCTGATTTTTGCGGTGCTCTACTGGAAGTTGCCGGGTTTACGCCCCAGTACAGTGATTGTCATGCCGGTAATGTGGATACTGGGAAGCTGGGTGTTGCTGTTGGAGCCCGGTATTAGCCACTTTCCTGCGACTTATTACAATGTCTGGAAATGGTCCCATGTCGGTTTGGGCAAAATATTCCTGGCTCTGTTGCTGGCGGGCGTTGGTCTTGGTGGGGTAATGATTTTGCGCACTACGGCGCGCGGTAAAATCTGGTTTCGCGCCATGCCTGCGGATGCGGTCATCGACAAGCTGGCCTGGCGAATGATGATGCTGGCACTGGTATTCGACAGTCTGATGCTTATCGCCGGTGCGGTGTGGGCGCAGGATGCCTGGGGGCGTTACTGGGCATGGGATTCACTGGAAACCTCGGCCTTTCTGACCTGGATTTTTCTCGCTATCGGTCTGCACATACGGTTGACTTACAAGATCAAGCCCTGGGTCAGCGGTGCTATTATCATCGGCGTTTTTATCATGGCTTTCAGTACCTATTTTGGCATACCCTATCTCAGTACTTCAGCACACAAGGGGATGGTGTAAATGGTACATAAACATGATTTTGAAGCGCTAACGGTCATTCTTTCGCTGGCCATCATTATCGCCATTGGCAGCCTGATTACGACGTTGCCAGCCTGGGACATGGGGACATCCTCGGCACCTCTGGTAAAGGGCTATACCATGCCCGCGCATATGCGTAATGCACCCATGGCCAGGCCGATGCCCCCCGCGCAGGGCGCTCAACAGGCTTTTCGTGAAGCGTTTGCGGAGCCTCAGACCGAGCAGGAAGCGAAAGTCATGGAGCGTTTTCAGCAGGGGATAGCATTATTGCACGCCAAACGTTACGACTATGCGATTACGGCGATGGATTCGGTGTTGAATATGGCTCCGAACATGCCTGAAGCCTACGTCAATATGGGCTATGCATTCCTTGGACTGGAAGAATATGGTCCGGCACGGGGTGCTTTTGAAAAGGCGCTGAGCATAAAACTGGATCAAGTGAACGCTTATTATGGTCTGGCGATTGCCTTTGAAGGTACGAATGAGCTTGAGGCCGCGCTGGGGGCTATGCGCAGTTATATTCACCTATCCAATCCTGATGATCCTTTTTTGGCCAAGGCCCGTGCTGCACTGTGGGAATGGGAAGCACAGCTGGGCCGTATTGAAGGTGTGGAGGTTGCACCGGAAGGTGTGCAGGGACCGTCTATCAAGCCACCTTCCTGGGATAACCAGCATTAATCCTGTTCCTTGTTCTATACACAACATATGTTATCGATTGTTGTTAATGCTCGGTTAACCTTACCGCTATGCCGTTGCGGATTGTGATGGGAGAGGTTATTTGATTTCATGATTCAAGCACCTTCAATGACAGGTTTTTTATTGGCCCGCTGGGTATTGTTGTTGACTTTGGGGCTAATATTGCAAGCCTGTGGCCAATCACAAACACCGCTTAAAATCCGCATTGGGCAAGTGGTGCCTCCGCTGGCGGTGCAGGACCTGTTTAATCAACCCGCTGTTCTCAAACCTACCCCCGGTAAGTTGTTGATGCTCAATATCTGGGCTACCTGGTGTGGGCCTTGTCGCCACGAAATGCCCAGCATGCAGCAGTTTGCTGCCCGTCTGGGTAATGACCGACTTGAATTGGTAGGACTTTCGGTAGACATGGATGAACATGTGGTACGTGAGTACCTTATTGAAAACAAAATCACGTTTCCCAGTTATCTGGATCGTGACCTCAGTGAAGTCACCGGTGTACTGGGTGTGCGAGTATTCCCATCCACCTTTTTTGTGACACCTGATGGCGTTCTGGTAAAGGTGATTGAGGGTTGGCGGGAATGGGATTCGCCCGAACTGGTGGCAGAGGTTCGGGCTTTGTTGCCTCCCAAGGCCACCGGAATTGTTAATATTTCACATTAACCAATAGTTTCTTTATTTTTTTAATCCGGTAGAATTCTTCTCCCGCTGGGACACTAATCACATCAATTGATGAAGCCGTACCGCCTTGTTCGGTGCAGGATTTCAGTATTATTCCTGGAATAATGTCCCTGAATTCTGGTCATTTTTTCCAGTCAACGACTTAAGGAACATGCACGAAATAATTTGGACATTCTGACTTGTCCTTTTACGCCTGATCGAACGATCTCAACCGTTGCGTAACCTCACTATGCGCCTCTTGAGATCGTTCGATCAGAAGCAAAAATCCAGCGTCATAATTGTCCAAATTATTCCGTGCACGTTCCTAAACAAATAAGGCTGCTGTCATGTTCTTGAGCCCCCTCCATTCTGTTTCACCGCTCTCGGTTTCACGCTTTTCCCTGATATTACTGAGCATTCTGTTTCTCATCGCCTGCGGGAATGATAACAACCCAAGCAACAACACGACCGCCCGTACAGTCCCGCAAAACGTCACCCTGACCGCAGGCACACGGATCAATGAACTCAACTGGAGCGGTGTCAATGGAGCCCAGAGTTACACGGTATATTGGTCCACCGCGCCCAACGTCACCCCCGCCAACGGCACCGCCATTGACACCCAGCAACCTTACTTAGAACACCGAGGCCTCGCCAACGGCACCTCCTACTACTACGTCATCACCTCCGACACCGACTTTGGCCAAAGCGCCCCCTCAGCAGAAGTTAAAGGCACCCCCCAAGCCGCCCGTCCAGCCACGCCCGACAGCCTTGCCCTTCAAGCCGGAAATAACCGCATCACCCTGCGCTGGGATTCTATCCCCGGTGCCACCCACTACACCCTCTACTGGCAAAACAGCGCCGGAGTCAGTACCGAACAAAGTACCCGCATTGCCCAGGTCGTCTCCCCCTTCGTCCACCCCGGCCTGGAAAACAACCAACCCTATTTTTATCGCCTCGTCGCCGAAAACGCCCAAGGCAGCAGCGACGCCTCCGAAGAGCGTAGCGCCACACCTCTACTGCCCCCACCCAGCGCCCCCGTCATCACCCAAGCCGACGTCGCCTCCGGCCAAGTCACCCTGCACTGGCAACACACCGGCATCGCCAACCAATACGAACTGCTCTGGGGGGATACCGACCCTCTGGACAACACCAACAACAGCGTATCACTGACCCAGGTCACCAGCCCCTACACCCACACCCCGCTGCTGGACGGACAAACCTATTATTACCGCGTACGCACACGCAACGACGCCGGCATCAGCGCCCTATCCAACCTCGTGCAGATCACACCGCCCAATGGAAAGGATATCACTGACCCCGACACAGCACCCACAGCCCCCACCGGCATCACCGTCAGCCTGGAAAACGGCCAACTCAGCCTTGACTGGACTCCGGTAGACGGCGCGCTGGGTTATAACCTGTACTGGACCGACGATGACACCGGCGACATCACTTCCGCCAGCACACCCATCACCCAAATCCAGCCACCCTACACCCACATACAGCTCAACAACGGCACCCGCTACCGTTACCGCCTCAGCGCCATTAACGACCACGGCGAAAGCCCCCTGTCCACCGAAGTCAACGGCACCCCGCAAATCATCATCCCCGGCATCCCCGCCGGTATACAAGCCCTGGCAAGTGATCAATCCATTCTGGTGCGCTGGAACCCGGTACAGGAAGCTATCAGCTACACCCTGAGTCTCACGCTCGACGATGGCACGCTCATCAACACCCTCACCGACGTCCGCTCCCCCTACCGGATCACCGGCCTTAACAACGCCACCCCGTACCAGATTCAACTCCAGGCACAAAACCTCCAAGGTCTGAGCGACCCTTCAGAGCCAATAACCGCCACCCCGCAAGAACCTATCCCCAACGCCCCCAACACCCTCGTTGCCCATCCCGGCAATGCCACCGTACTGCTGCAATGGACCGCCGCCACCCCGCAAGATGCCAACGACCCCAACGAAGCGATCACCGGTTACCGGGTCTATTACGCCACCCGCCCCGGCGTACGCCCCGACAACAGCACCTTGATCGACGCCACCCCGACAAGCAACGATGACGGCCGCTGGCAACTGCGCCACACCGCACGGCAAAACGGCCAGCGTTATTATTATGTCGTCAGCGCACAAAACGCAGGTGGAGAAAGCGGTATTTCGCAAGAAGTCTGGGCCCGCCCCCGCGTACCGGCCCCCGGCATCGTCACCAGCCTGTCCGCCGAAGCGGGTGATGGACAAGTGCTGATTGATTTCACCCCGCCCGACACCGTGGACGCCAACGACGCCGTCACCTACAACTTGTACTGGACCCAAGCCCTCAGTGATGACGAGCGTGGAGAACGCAGCCCCACCGAAGTCATTAGCAATGTGGAGCCGGGCTACCGTTTTAGCGGTGATGCAAACACCAACGGCACGACCTATTTCTTTCGCCTCTCGGCGGTGAACGACGGCAACGAAGGCCCGCTATCAGACGAAGTCAGCGCCACCCCCCAAATACCCGCCCC
>JALTNS010000100.1 GCA_027000565.1 Rhizobiaceae bacterium
TCGGTAATCTGGTCGATCATCTTCCGGTCAATCTCGTCTAGGTGGACGGTCCGAAGGTGTAGATCGAGGCGGCGCAGGTGATGCTTGTCGTCATCGAGGGATTTCTTGTGGGCCTGTTCCGTAAGCCAACGGACAACGGCCTGTTGCCAGGTGTATCGTGGACGCTCGCCCAGCTTCTGAACCCGCCAATATTCCGCCCGTAGCTGATCATGGAATTGCTGGGCCTCTACCCGGCTTTCAGTCCCAGCAGAGCGGAATATTCGTTCTCCGCTGGGCGCGGTAAATCGAACCCACCAGATTTTTCCTCGTCGATAGATTGCCATAATGTTCTTGTTGGTTTTTGCTGTTTGCTCCGAATGAAATCAACCAAGTCAGAACGAAGGAAAAGCCAGCGCTTGCCGATCTTGCTGGCTGGAACCCGGCCTGCCTTTGCCCAACGACGAAGAACCTCGGAGTTCATCCGAAGAAATGCAGCAGCTTCGTCAAGATTCATTGTTTCCATCATCAATTTATACTCAAGTAAAAATCATGATTAAGAAAACACGATATTTATCGTTCTGATACTTCATGACGACGTTACCCACCCTTTGCCAACAGCTCTGGGGTACATTGAAGACCCCGCTATTGACAAAGCGTGGATAACGTCTGCAAGATTGTATCCGCATGTGTAATACCCCAATAATTTAACGTTGAACCATCTGAGTCTTCTGGTATTCGCTGACCTTACCCCAGCTCTCCATTGGCCAGCTTGATGCAATATAGCGCTTGCCTTCCTTGAATATCTCAAGCCCGTAACTCAAGCGCTTGATACGCCACCCCATTTCCTGCAGGTCGCGCAGACTGAAACTTTCTTTCAATCGGTATGCAGTAACGTCCACGATTTCGATGAATGCCTCAAAACCACGGCCGGGGCCATAATCAATAATTCCACCCAAGCGGACGCGATTGCCGACCGCAGAAGCAAATTCGTCAAAATAATCAAGCGGCACGGAAAAAGATTGCGGAGCCGCCGGGTATGGTGGCTCCGCCGAAGGTGCAGCTTGCGTTGCTACCACAGGAGAAGAAACTGATTCCGGACTCTGGGTCGGCTCCTCAATTTTTACAACCGAAGGCTCGCTGAAGAACGAAACAAGATAATAAATTGCTGCAAAAAGCACTATTCCGAACACAGGAAGGCCAAGACGAATAGCCTTTGACTTGAGTATATTTATACGATCATCCTGATAGTTAAAGGTGTTAGTTGTGCCGGTGGTGTGAGAGGCATACAGGCCAAAATATTTAGGGTCGTATTTCTTCACGCCGGATGAGATTTTCTGAAATTTTTCTCCGGCCTTGGCCTCGCATGCTTCCCACTTGTAAGAATCGTCTTTGCCGACGGCTGTGAGCTTGGTGAAAACTATTTTTCTCTGCACGCGACGCTTCCAGAGAGCATGACAGTCGCGTAAATCTTGCCCCATACAGAGAATGTCCAAGCCATCATGGCCATGCTGGGTGATAAATCGGGTGATTTCATCAGTCTGGCGTTGACGACCAGCAGGAAAAAAGTCTTGTAACTCATCGATAACGACAAAACTGTCTTTTTCGACATGCTTATAGATTTCTTTTACCTGGTCGGCTTCAATTTGGACAAGTAATTCCTGAACGCGCTCCAAGGGCAATTCAGTAACTTCCGCAAATTTTTCGTGGTTCAAGCCCTCGATATAGGCAAATACCTTTCGGCCATTTTTTAAGGAAGGGACAATATGATCAACGCAAGCCGCATATGACTTGCCAGAACGTGGAAGACCCTCATGGAAGATAATCATTACCAGCGCCCCAGCGTGACAAGTTTACGGGTCAAGCGGAACATGACGCCGGTGCCAAGGATTGCAATGGCTGAATCGAAGCCAGAGCGGTCGAGGAAGTAAAGAACGGATGGGTCGATTCCAGCCAAGAAGCCTGACAGGCCCGTTTGAAGAAAATCAGGGACCGGTATGACTTCCAGGACTGCGGCAATGGCAGAAAGAAAACTGTCAAGAATGACCAGGGGCAAATCGGTGAAGAATTCAACGATGGAATCCCACAGTTCCTGAAACCATGAGACAAACCCGTTCCATAATTCCTGAACCCAATCAAACATCGCGTGACCTCACAGGAAAGCCCATCTAAATGCGACAAAGCCCGCAGTAGCAATGATGATTGCCGACACAAAAGGCCAAATATTTTCCATCGTCGTCGAGCATTGCGCAGTGATTGGAATTGCTGGCATATCCATCACAGCTGGAATCTCCCAAGACGGACATTGCCCTTGGACGTCAGTGGCAAAGAAATTTGACACGGCTGTGTAGACCGCAGTGCTTTCAACGCGTGAACGAAAATTGGCTAGAACTGAATCAAAGGTTAACGTTGTCGGAGTGTAAAGGTCGGGCGCTGTTATACCTGTAAGAGGCGGCGGAGGCGCGAGTTTCGAATCGATAGACTCAAGGGTGCTTTGGCGAGCGTAATCATCAGGAAAATTGACGACGACAGATTGCTGAGGTGCTGTATCAACGCCATCCGTTGTGTTCGACAATATTTGCTGGATCGTTCCGGCATCATCTACGACGGCAGTCGTTGTCGTTGTTGTTCCAGCAGCATAATCATATTCAACCTGGGTGATAGTGCGCGTGCCGTCTGTGTTTGCGGCTATTCTCGTTTCGCTTGTCACTCGGCCCTGAGCATCTATTGTGGCAATCGATGATGATGTAGTGGTTGGAGCGGTAACACCATCACAGTCTGTATCTCTCGGGTTCGGCACATAATCAGTACCTGCATCCAGAATCCACTCGCAGGCGCCATCGGACGGATACCTGACAACTGACTCCTGCCCTGCAATCAGATAGCAGGTGTCACCGGTTTGCTGGTAACCATCTGGACAACCAGTAGTCGTTGACGATGTTTCAAAGACCTCAAGGGTATATGGAGACCAGGTTGACAATGAAGTGTTAAATTGTTCAACGCCGCACGTTGTTTTGTTTCCCGACACGAATGTACAACCAACCGTATCTGATGCTCGCCACACACGTCCGTCTGTGATGGTTCCGTTTCGCCAGCTTATCCATGCGTCGCGCGCGGCCTCCGGCGTTGAATACTGGATATCCCGCAGAGTCTGTCCGCCGAGTGTCGCATTACCAATTTTTTCCACGGCAGACAATTCTGCTGGCGGTGTATTTCTATCAGCCCATCCAGCAGGTAGATCGTCATTTACTGCTTGATTAATGCGGTAATACGCATCGACTGCCGAGTCAATGACAAGGTAGGTCAAAGTTGCACCGACGGCGTGATACGCTAATTTTTGCGCAACTTCGCGGCCAGCGAAAGATGCAGCGAACCTAGGCACGGCAAGGGCTAACCAGAATGCCTGTGCGATCTGCACAAGTGTGAGCGCCAAGAAGCCAATAACCAGAAATCTACGAACCATTAGAAAACCCAGCAATTACAACCCAAGAACAAGCGTTGCCGACTAAGTCGATGACAAGATAGATCAAGGCTGTATAGACGACCTTGTACGTTAGTTCCGGTGATACTTCACGGTCAACGAAAAAAGATGCAACAAACCTAGGCACGACATGTGCCAACCAGAATACCTGAGCAAACTGCACAAGCGTGAGCACCAAGAAGCCAATAACCAGAAACCTATGATCCATTAGAAAACCCAGTAATTACAGCCCAAGCGCAAACAACGCCCAGAAGAAAGAAAAGAACAAGCCAAATCATGATTGAATAAAACGGGAGGGGTTTCCCCCTCCCGTTCCTTCCTACCGGAACCAGCCGATAACCTTGTTATAACCCCAACGGGCGACACCAGGCAGGATTTTGATGGCCGCGATTGCGGTGAGTGCCGCAACAATGGTTGTGGCATCGACCGCGGCGGTGATATTGGTAAAGTCCATGGTTGAACCTCCTATTTGTTGACAAAAGAAATAACGGATTGATATGCCCAACTTGATAAATAAACAATAACCGGCAGGGCAAAGCCGGTCATCCACATCGCTTGCAAGTCGGTCTGAAGCGGGATTGTAAACACATCGACCAACGTCGGAAGCGAGGTGTAGGTAGAGGCGTCCATCAGTACATAACTTGTGCAACTATCCAGTGGTGTGGATGTTGCTGAAAGAACGCCGGTAACTGGATCAACGATCACGCAGGTAGCCATTTAATGCTTCCTCACATATCCCCGCCGGCGGGCTCGCTTCGCTCGGCCGGCGGCGGGGATATGTGTTTTAAGCGGCTTTTACCTTGCCTGCTGAATCAGCAACAGGCGAAAGTTTCAAGGGGCCGAATTCGAGGCCGCCGTACCGATCAACACGGACTGATGACATGTCGATGATGTACTGACCCTGCGGGTATGGCTGCTGATGATCATCCAAACGAATCGAAAAACGGAAAGGGTCGGGGTCGCCTGGCAAATAAAGAAGGGCGGACTGTTTGCGGATGGTGAAAGGACGGCCGGCTTTGCTAGTCCCGGAAAATTCATCGATGTCGGTTTTCGTAATTTTAACGCGCAATTCATTCATGTTTTTTCCTCATGTCAGTTCAGTAACGAAACACAAGAAAACAAGAAAACGAGAGAAAAATGAAGCAAAAACCCTGCTGCGTAAAACGCAGGTTTTCAGGGCAGCACAGGAAAGAAGAATAATGTAAGTAACTGATTTATAGTGTTAGCAAGCCAATAAATGGCATGAATCCCATTTCATGATTTATTATTTTTTTGTAAAATCTGGGTAAAACCCCAGTACTGATCACAGGAGGTGACGCATGAGATATCTAATAATAATGCCAATTCTGTCCATTCTTGCCCTACAGGGATGCGTAACCACTTCTGGCTCCCCTTTCACGATCAAGACCTCTGGTAATTTCCTTGGATCAAGCGAGGGTAGTCTGAACGTCGTCAGTTTTGCCATGCAGAAGGAGGTACGTGGCTATATCTCTTCAGCGCAAGCGGAGGAGCTGGGCCAGAAGATTCTTACGGATAAACAGGATTACGAATTCACCACGTGGAATGACGCAAATCTTGGTGAAATGCGCATGGCTCCAACATCGACGTTTGTGAAAGATGGGCGCAAGTGTCGAGGCTATCGGGTGGATTACTGGTTTACTGGTTCGCTGCGCGTTCGTCGGCATGTACCAGCAGTCGCCTGTATGAGCACTGACGGTCGATGGGTTGCCACAAACTAATTCTATTCACGGTGAATAGAATAGGATTGTGGGTAAAACCCCAATATCGTATAGTTTTTCAATCAGGGGGCGGGATCGATGAAACCATCAAGAAGACGAACAATATCAATATGATAACCGCAAAAATGAACCAAGGATTCATAACATGAACATCGTCATCGAATACCACTACGAAGATGGAGATGTAGGAGTATACCCATACCCCGATAAAACCGCAGAAAATTTATGGAATGACTTCGACAAAAACGGATCATCCCCCAGCCACATCATTATTCGGCAAAATAATGAGCACGGGCAACATTTAAGCAACACACTACTCGAAGCTGTTAGGTAACTACCCCCTGTTGCAGACGACCAATCAGGTCTTGAACTTCACCGGCGCCGGCCTCAGTATCCAAGTGTTGCAGGGGAGTATTGCCTCCTAATGCCTTAGCCGGCTCGTTGAGCCAACGGCGGGCCGCCTCGGAGTCACCCTCGAATAGCCCTAACACCAGTGTGTAAATGTCTTTTCTATCCATCCCTCAGAACCCGGATATTGCACCATGCAACAAAAGTCCACTGGTTATATATGTGGACCCCCCGCTTCGCGGGGGGAATTCTATGCCGCCCAGGGTGGCCGCTGTGCGCCAAAATCAACCTCAATGAAGCGAATCATCGGGATCACTTCAGACTTCAGGCCATCACCCTGGAACTGCTGGAGCGAGGCCAAGGAAATTCCAATCTCATCGAGATCCCGCAAATGGCGGGAACGGCTAGAAGGATGAGTATCTGAGGCCCACTGCTCATATCCATCGGCCTTTATCCTTCGATAACTGTTATATGCTGCCAGTGCTCGACCATATGTCATCTTCCCAGTTCGTTCGCTCAACTTACCAAATCGCTGCATCAGCTTTTCTTTAATCTTGTCGTCATTTGTCAGTCTCATTTCGTGTCCACCTATCGATTCATGCAAATCACCGAATGCCTTCTGCCAACAATTATTGGCAAATTCTTCGTTCCAAATCTTGGCCAACTCTACAAGTTTAGTAGGGTAATCACGTCGTTCAAACCATCGCTTATGTAACTCGGCCTCCCATCTGATCATACCACTGGTATACGCCAACAGATCAGCTGAATAGACATCACATAATTTCTCATCGCCTGATTTTTCAATTTTCTTAAGCTGCTCTACTGTTTCCGGATTTTTCAAGTACACACGTAACCGCTTGATCCGGCTTTTCCGTTTACCGAAATACGCTGTAGTGGCATAGCCTGTCCTTGACCGAGTGTGGCCGCGACTAACGCGGGAAAGTGCATGAATGAACTGCTCGGCTTCTCGTTCATTCTTCGCACGTGAGAAATAGGTAACATCGATCTGGCCTACTTCCCATGTTTCTGCATCAAGCATTCCTACAAGCTCTGGATAAGTATCACATAGTGTTTCGATCAAGGCCATTGCACAAGTTGCTAAATCGTCCGTGCCAAAGACATTGTGACCCTGCATCAGCTTCGCCGGGGATGCCTTAATCTCTATATATGGATCAGGACGTGTCTTACTTTCCTTCATCCAGAAAAACTTGAATGCCAATGAATCAAAGGAAGATGGTATACTTTCCCAGCGATGGTGCAGGTCCGAAAAAGATCGATCCGGAGCGATTGAGCCCTTTAACGGAATGCCCAGCTTGAACAAATCGAAATCACGCCACTTGTACCAAGGCGCACTTGGGTACCAATCTGGTGGATCCCGGAAATTACACCGAAGAACCAATTTATCGATCATGAGGTATTCCCCCATGATGTACCAGATTTGTCTCACAATCCCGCTGAAATACACAGCTTGCAAGTGCTATTGAAGTAGGGAAGGATATGGCTATACGGCGGAAGTTATTGTTTTTGCAATATTTGCTGTGACGAGAAAAATATACAGAAGGGCTACGAACCAGGCGG
>JALTNS010000101.1 GCA_027000565.1 Rhizobiaceae bacterium
CCCAAGCAGACTAAGCAGCGACTCACAGACTGAAGGGTTGCTTGGACTTTGACAAAGCTGCATCAATGTCCGCGTGGCTGGATGCTTAAGATCATTCAAAACCGTCGCAGCTTCCATCAATGGCCGGGGCTGAGTTTCAAGCATCGCTTCAATGACGGCTGGCTGCTGGTGAACGCCATACAATGTCAGAGCTTTTTCAATCGACTTCTGTAACAGATCAATATGCTCATAAGATGCCCGTGTCACTTGTTTGTCATTTTCAGGATCAGGGTGAGGGGACAAACTTCGATGTGCCAAACTCAACAGTGCAGAAGCAGCCTCTTCATTGGCATCCGACGAACCGTATCGCAACACATCAGCGAGCAGATAACAGAGCTTGGGATCCTCACTGGCATAAACGATCTGAACGACATTAGCTTGATCTTGTGAGCGACCCTCCTGTGCAAGGTGTCTTAAAACGCGTCCCAACTTCGGCGTGTTGACAATCACCAGTTCCTGCGCAGGCTCAGGGAGTAAGTGATAATTTCGCAAAAGTGCGTTAAGCGATGTTCCGTGATTTCGGATCAGCAGTTGCTGCGTGATCTTCAACCGCGTCGCATCGTCAGCGGTGGACAATGCCGCAGCCATCGCCAGATCCACCGATGGATCGGAGATCGAGCGTAAAAGTGAAAATATCTGCTGCCCAAGTGCCATACTTTGAAACCTGTTCCCACTGCTTTGGGTATACCGGGTGTCACAGGGCCTCATCTGTTTGCAGGTCCACTTTATCGTTATCGGACAAGTGGGGGTTCTGGCTCAAATTCGCCAAAATCTGTATGAATTAAACATTTTGAAGGCATGATTGCAAAAAAGTCTTTTCATCGTGCGATTCGCTGCTATAATGCCGATCTGTCATTAACAAAGGAGCAAGAGTAAGGCCATGAGTGTAAGCTCTAAGTCCAGTAATACGCAATTGTTCCGTATGATGCTCTATCGCAGAGCCCTTCATCCGGAGTTATTTGAACTAAAAACCCGTCGCACGTTCGCCCATGGCGACTACGAAGCGGATGTTTGGGTGGTCCCTACAGGCCATCTCATTCGCTTTCAAGTCGACCAACGGAGTCTTACAGAAGTGGTCATGGATCGTTGTGACCACTTGCCAGAGCTGGGGTTAGTGCATGCTATCCCATGTCTGGGTGAAAAAGATTACGAGATGCCCCGTGATGCGGGCGACAAGAACATCGGATTTGTTACGACGATTCAAACCGAATCATTGTCGGACAATCTATACATGACCACGCTTCGAGAGTTAGCAAGTTATGCTGATGAATCTTCCTCTAAATCGATCTGTTATCAGTGGGGAGATCCAGATGGGGTACCCTGCCTGTCTCTCTTAGATGTACAGAAATATCGCAATGAGATGCACATCCAAAGCTATCACCTAACAGGAAGCAACGGATTAGTCCTACGGACTCAATCCATTTTCGAAGTCCACTAACCCCCCCCCGGCCCCCGGAAGTTTCACTTGGTTTAGCAGCGGGTTTTGAAGGTAGTCCCGTCAAGTTTCTCCGGGTGATCGGGTATAGACAATCAAACCATTTCAAAACGTTGCCTGCTCAAAACAGGCAGCGTTTTTTTATTTTTCATCCTTTTCGGTTATCTTGCGTTTGAATCAATTCGTGATTTTTTAC
>JALTNS010000102.1 GCA_027000565.1 Rhizobiaceae bacterium
CCCGGCCTCGCGCACCCGGCGAGCGATCAATTGAGTGACCTGGCTGCCAAAATCAACAATCAGAATGGAATCAGGATGTTTTGTCATGTTTTTGATGTATGGGAAGCTTGAGGCAAGGGCAATGGCCGTTTCAATTTTTGAGGCCCAACACAGCGAAGAAAAACCCGTCTGTGTCAGTTGAAGCCGGGGTCAGCGTGATGCACTTCATGTCAGATGACCAGGGCTGCTTTTTATCGGTACCATAAAGCTCCTGCCATGCCTCTCCGGCAGAAAGCACCTCAAATTCCGGGTTGTCCTCGCAAAAACTGTAAACCTGATTTTCGTTTTCCTCGGGAAAAACCGAGCAGGTGATGTAGACCAGATAGCCGCCGGGCCGCACAAAGGGTGAGGCTTGGGACAATACCTCTTCCTGCTGTTGCATGCGTTGGCTGAGATTTTCTTCACTCAACCGCCATTTGGCGTCCGGCCGTCGTCGCCAGGTGCCGGAGCCGGTGCAGGGCGCATCCACCACCACACGGTCCATATTTCCAACCAGAGCGGTCAGGTCATCATCGGGCGCGTGGACCTGCACATTGCGGGTGCCCGCGCGTTTGATGCGCTCATAGATCGGCTTGAGGCGATGTTTGTCGGCATCATAGGCATGAATTTGCCCCTTGTTTTCCATCGCTGCAGCCAGCGCCAGGGTCTTGCCACCGGCACCGGCGCAATAGTCCAGCACCTGTTCGCCGGGCCTTGCATAAATCAAATCCGAAACGATCTGGCTGCCTTCATCCTGAATTTCAAACCAGCCCTTTTGAAAACCGGCCTCGGCCTGCACATTCGGTTGCCGATAAAACCCGTCACCGGCGGCAATGCGCAAACCATTGCGTGCCAGATGGGTCGGTTTGACACCGGATTTTGACAATGCGCGGGCAATTTTTTCCGGTGTCGATTTCAACGTATTGACCCGCAAATCAACCGGCGGGCGTTTTGTCATGGCCTTTGCTTCATCAAGCCAGTCATCGCTGAAATTAGCTTCAAAGGACGCTGCGCACCATTCGGGAACATCGCCCTGAATGTACAAAGGGGCATTGGTGAGATCGCGTGAGGCGAAGCTAGCCTGCTCCTTCTCGTCAAGTGCATCGGGCGCAAATTTATCTCCCTCAAAGGCCTCCCTGAGTTTTTCAGCGGTGAAATCCCAGTGGCGCAACAAGGTACCAAGCACCAGTTTGCGCGCGCTATCGCTGTCCATCAGATATCGGGTCGAGGCGCGATTGCGTAAACTGTCATAGACAATATTGCCAATCGCGGCGCGGTCGCCGGAACCGGCAAAGCGGTGCGAACGCCCCCAATCCTTTAGCGCTTCGGCAACCGGACGATGGCGTGTTTCCATATCGTCCAGCACTTCAATTGCCGCCTGTACCCGTCCGCCAAGTCTCATGGATGAACCCTTGTCTAAGCTGATTATAATCGTCCGGCATTGCAGCCGTTGCATCGCCCGTGCTTACCGCGCTCGCTCTCCATACGCAACGGCGGAATTCGCAGCTTTGTTTGATTGCTCAATCTTGCGCTTCGCTTTGTTTGATTACTCAAATCTTGCGTTTCGCTGTGCTCAACGTGCGATTTGAGCTGCGCTCTACGCCTGCCCTCGGGCTTGTCCCGACGGGTGCGCTCGCATTTTTAGT
>JALTNS010000103.1 GCA_027000565.1 Rhizobiaceae bacterium
CATCGACCAGATCGCTGATGCGGCCGGCATGAGCAAGCCCAACCTGCTCTATTACTTTTCCTCCAAGGAAGATGTGCATAAGAAGCTGATCGAACGCCTGCTCGATGTCTGGCTGGCACCCTTGCGCCAGATGAATGCCAGCGGCGATCCCATTGCCGAGATTTGCTCCTATATCAGGCGGAAGCTGGAGATGAGCCGGGATATGCCACGCGAAAGCCGCCTGTTTGCCAACGAAATCTTACAGGGCGCGCCGCGCATCATTTCCATGATCGAAGGCGAGTTGAAGGTATTGGTTGATGAAAAAGCCCGCATAATCAAGGGTTGGATGGACGAGGGCAAGCTGGTCAGGGCTGACCCCTATCACCTCTTGTTTTCCATCTGGGCCACTACCCAGCATTACGCCGATTTTGACGTGCAGGTGCGCGCCATGCTGGGCCCCGACAAAGACGGTGAAGACCGCTTTGAGGATGCGGCCAATTTCCTTAACCAACTTTTTGTGCACGGGCTGAAGCCGGGCGACTGAAGGGCCATGGCACACTTTGAACTTCAAACAGGTCTGGACATACAAAATGGGAATTTACGCGGACAGGATATTCCCTTTTGTTCTGGATGCCACGGAGCCACCTGAACTTGGCGACCTGCGCAGACGCACAGTTGCCGGAGTGAAGGGAATAATTCTGGAGGTCGGTTTCGGTACCGGCACCATGCTGCCTTTCTACCCCAAAAGCGTGACTCACCTTGATGCCGTTGAACCCTCGGGGGGAATGCAAAGACGCGCTGCCAGACGTATTGAAGAGTGGGGCGGAACTTTTGAAACTGCAGAGCTTGTTGGCAACAAGTTACCCTATCAAGACAATCATTTTGACAGCGTGGTCATGTCGATGGTGCTTTGCTCTGCCAGTGAACCCAGAAGCGTCCTTGCTGAAATCCTTCGGGTACTCAAGCCGCAGGGGCGTTATCACTTTCTGGAGCATGTTGCTTCAAGAGAAGAAACAGCCCTCAAATGGCAAAAAAGGCTGGACGGTTTTCATCAGGCTGTTGCCTGTGGGTGCTCGCTGACGCTCAACTCGCTGGCCACCATAAAGAATGCGGGTTTTGAAATTGAATACTGCTCTTCGCCCGAAACCATGCCCGGCGCTTCTCAGGTGATTTACCCCTATATCCTTGGGGTCGCCCGACCGAGTGGCGCGGTGCGGGATTGATTGAAGGGGAAAAAGGCGGACCAACCACCAATAGTGTTGACGAAATCTGCCCCCCGACATGACGCCGCTTTTGATGTGCGGGGGCGCACCATGCCGGGCCACAAGGAGGGGAGAAGAAAAACACTTCGAGGATGCCACGCTGTTTCTTGAAAACCTGTTTGCCAACGGGCTGTTGCCCCGAGATCAGACCGTATCATGTTTTAATGGTATCAAAACATTGGTCTGATCCTTTGTTCAAGCCACGTCATTTGTCCGATAACCAGCCCGCCGGCGTGAGGTACAATAAAGCCCGCCGGCGCGAGGCTGACGGGCACCCGCTTATCGCATGACGCGCTTTAGGCTATTTGGAACAACCGCAACCGGAATGTTCCTCGCTTTTGGCTTCCTTATCCTCGGAGCAGCAGCCCTGGGAATCGCCTTTTCCGTGTCCGCCACAGCATCCACTTTCTTCGTCAGAGTTC
>JALTNS010000104.1 GCA_027000565.1 Rhizobiaceae bacterium
GGCTGTAGATGTCGGCGCGGTGGTCGATGTCGGCGGACTCCTCGATCTGTTCGGGTGACATGTAGAGGGCCGTCCCCTGGAGTCTGCCCTGTGACGTCAGGCTCGGATCGGCGTCCGCGAGAAGCGTCATCTCGGGAACCTCCTCGGGCGCCTCGTCCCAGACCTTTGCCAATCCCCAATCGAGGAGCAGGACCTCGCCGAAGGGGCCCATCAGGATGTTGGCGGGTTTGACGTCCCGATGGATCACCCGGTGGCTATGGGCATAGTCGAGCGCGTTCGCGACCTGGATCAGGATCGTCACCATCCTGTGGAAGCCATATCCGTCGACCGGGAGGGTTCCTTCTTCGTTCGAGGTGTCGAGGACCTCGCGGAGTGTATAGCCCTCGACGAGCTTCATCGTGAAGTAGTAGTGGCGTCGATTGTCACGGGAGAGCTCGTAGATCGGGATCGTATTCGGATGCTGGAGCATGGCCGTGACGCGTGCCTCGCGAAGGAAACGCTTCTGCTCGAAGGGATCGTCGGCGATCTCCTTCAGGAGGCTCTTGTAGGCGACGGTTCGACTGAGATGATAGTCCCGGCAGGATTGGATCAGGCATTTTCCGCCCCTCGCGATGGTCTTGAAGTGCGAATAGCGGAGGCCCGTATTCATGACGTGTTCGGGCAGATCGAGATCCGTGTCCTTCAGGTAGACGGCCGGATAGCTGTCCTTGGGATGCGGAAAGAGCCGGGACATCTGTTATGGCTCCTGTCTCGATCACACGCCTCGGGTGGCGTGTCCGCGACGATTCTACCGCAGAAAGTCGTCCCGGAGCATCGATGGATCGAGCTTTCGCCGACCCACCGGACGTCTTGACGCGGCGTCCGTGTCGCACGCATGGGGTTCGCGGTACCCTTTCGCTTCCTCCGGAGATCGGCTCCGGGCGTACCGGAGCCGAGAAGGATTTCGCGCCCCTTGTTCGTCATTTCGACCCCTTCGTTCGATGCCGTGATGAAATCGCTTTCGCTCGGTCTGCTGATTTCGACGGCCGCCGGCGTGGCTGCGGCCTCTGACCGCGACGTCGCACTCGCTCTCGCCCGCGAGGGCCGTTGCGAAGTCGCGTTGGACGCGTTGTCGGCTCTGGGGACGCTGACCGAGACCGATCCACGGGTGGCGCGCAGGCTCGGGGAGTGCGCCTTGCGCCTGGAGCGGTTCCGGCAGGCGACAGAGGCGCTCGAGGTGGCACGACGTCTCGAGCCGGACACACCCTCGGTCGACCTGCACCTCGCGATCGCCTATTTCCACCTGGGAAATCATCGCGCGGCGGCGGAGGCGATCTCGAGAGCTCGGGAGACGGAGGCTGATCGGCCGGAGTTCCTTCTCTATTCCGGATTGTTGGCCATCGAGTCGGGCGACTTCGACTCGGCCGTTCGTAACCTCGATGCCGCATCCCGGCTCAGTGATCGCTCGGTCGAGCCGGTCGCGTCCTTCCATCTCGGCCGGGCACTCGCGCAGACGGGCGAGCAGAAGCGGGCGAAAGCGACCTTCGAACGGGTGAAGCGGGAATTTCCCGATTCGGAATGGGCCGAGGCTGCGGAGCGCGCGCTGTCGATGATGGGCGAGGCGTCCGGAATCACGACCTGGGCGTCGTTCGAACTCGGGTTCGAATACGACGACAATGCGC
>JALTNS010000105.1 GCA_027000565.1 Rhizobiaceae bacterium
TGCAAATTATACAGATATTGCGGCGTGAGCGCGGGCCGGTCACATCGGTTGCGATGGCGGAAGAACTGGAAGTCTCCCAACGCACGCTCTATCGCGATATGGCGTCGCTTGAATCCACTGGCGTACCGATTCGCGGCGAGGCTGGAGTCGGGTATGTATTGGATGAAGGTTATCACCTGCCGCCGCTGATGTTCACCGAAAGTGAGCTTGAGGCAATTATGTTAGGCGCCCGCATGGTTGACGGCAGGGTCGATGATGCCCTGTCACGGGCAGCGCGCGATGTGGTTGCAAAAATTGAGGCAATGATCCCGAAACCCTTGCGTCCGGCATTGCTTGAAACACCACTTTTTGCGCCCCATTGGAATGAAATGGAAAATGAGATTTTCGATCTGGCTGACCTGCGCGCAGCACTGCGAGCAGAGCGTGAAATCGCCATCGATTATACCGATTTGAATGATAATTCATCCAGCCGCATCATTTGGCCTGTACTGGTCGGCCTGTTTTCTTCATCGAGGGTAATTACCGCATGGTGCACGTTGCGTCGTGATTTTCGCCATTTCCGCACCGACAAGATCACCCGTTTTGAAGTATTGGATACCCGTATTGGCAAACGACGCGCCATTCTTTTTGCCGAGTGGAAAAAGACCCCATACGCAAAGACAGGTGGCCCGAAATCGCAATCCGGTGTGTGAATAACAGGGGTGCACCAGTTAATATCAGTCGCCCCTTGCCGCCAGTGCCAGTGCTTCGGGGTAGAGCTTGTGTTCGGCCTCAAGCACCCGGGCGGTGAGTGTATCCACGTCATCATTCGCCAATACAGGCACTTCGCTCTGCCTGACAACAGGCCCCGCATCAAGTTCGCCGGTAACAATATGCACCGTGCAGCCATGCATCTTGTCCCCCGCATCCAGTGCGCGTTGATGGGTGTTGAGACCGGGATATTTAGGCAGCAGGCTTGGATGAATATTGAGAATTTTTCCAGGCCATCGACCAACAAATTCCTCACCCAGAATGCGCATATAGCCGGCAAGGCAAATCAGCTCGATATTATGTTCAACCAGCACTTTATGGATTGCCTGCTCATGGGCGGTGCGGTTTGCAAAATCCCTGCCATCAATGGCAATTGCCGGAATGTTTTGAGATTTTGCATAGGCCAGTCCGGCGGCATTCGGCTTATTGGAAATTGCCAGCATAATCTTGGCAGGATAATCGGGCGCACTTGCTGCTTCATGCAGCGCTTTCATATTGGAACCACGACCGGAAATCATAACCGCGATACGCTTTTTTGCGGTGGCCATGTGATTGATCCCTAAAGCTTTAAAGTGCGTGAATATTCCACCGCATTGTCCGTGCGGGGAGATAATTCGCCCAGCACCGTGGCGTTCTCACCGGCGGTTGCCAATGTATCGATCACTTCAGTGGCCCGATCTTTGTCGACAATCACAATCATGCCGATGCCGCAGTTGAAAGTGCGCAACATTTCAGCCTCGGTAACACCGCCACTTTTGGCCAGCCAGCCAAATACCGGCGGCGGTGAAATTGCATCAAGGTTGATTTGGGCCGCTAGATTGTCAGGCAAAACACGCGGAATATTCTCGGTAAATCCACCACCGGTTATGTGCGCCAATGCTTTGATGGCATCAGTCTTCTTCAAAGCCGCCAACAGCGGTTTGACATAAATACGGGTTGGCTCCAGCAGCGCTTCAGCGATTGTGCGTTTGGCGTCAAATGGCGCTGCATCGTTCCAGTCCAGTTCCGCATTGGCAATAATACGCCGCACCAGCGAAAAGCCGTTGGAATGAACACCCGATGAGCGGAGACCGAGAATTATGTCTCCAGATGCAACATCTCCGCGTGGCAACAAGTGTCCGCGTTCGGCAGCACCGACCGAAAATCCGGCCAGGTCGTAATCGTTGCCATGATACATGCCGGGCATTTCGGCGGTTTCGCCGCCAATCAATGCGCAGCCGGCGATCCGGCAGCCTTCGGCGATGCCGGAAATAATTTCAGTTGCCGGTTCAACATCCAGTTTGCCGGTGGCAAAATAATCAAGGAAAAACAGCGGTTCTGCTCCCTGAACAATCAGATCGTTGACGCACATCGCGACCAGATCAATGCCGACGGTTGAATGAATGCCGGTCTCAATAGCGATTTTCAGTTTTGTTCCAACCCCGTCATTGGCCGCGACCAGAATGGGGTCTTTGTAACCGGCGGCCTTGAGATCAAACAATCCTCCAAAACCACCAATCTGGGTATCGCTGCCGGTACGGCTTGTGGATTTCACATGCGGTTTGATTGCGTCAACAAGCGCGTTTCCAGCGTCAATATCAACGCCAGCATCGGCATAGGTGAGTGAATTTTTATCCATGGCGGTTGAATAAACCCGGGTTAAAATTATCGCCAGTGCGGCATGGTTTCTTACACAACATATATCTGGTGGGTTACGTCCTTGCCGTTGCTGATTGTCACCTGGGTAAACCCGGCCAGTTTCATAAGATCGAGGAAATTCAATTCCTCTGGCGCGCTGGATTCAGAAAACAACGGTGATTTGCGTGCGGTAGCTGTTAGTGCCGCCATCAATGCCCGGAGCCGGTACAAGGTATTGTAGCGATATTCTTCCGTTGCGATGATGATCAGTTTTTGTGCTTCGGCCCCCTTGGCAAACATATGATAGCCCGGTGCATAACCGCGTTTCAGCTGCCGGGCATTGAGGCCGACAATGAAGCCTACTCTCGAGCGCTTGGAAGCATCGGGTAACTTGCTGAGCGGCGAAATGTAAGTCTCGCTCGACTGGATTTCAGGATAATAATAACCCACATGGCTGTCATTTGGTGCTTCCTGCGCCCGGACATTTGAAAATGTCCCCGAAATTGCCAATATTGCTGTTAAAGCCAGTGCAATCATCGCGTGTTTCATAGTTGTCTTCTCCTGAACATATTTCCAGCGGATATCGCTGACATGCTGCTTGTGCTTGTTTGATATTGACCATAATCTGCTTGAAGGATAGCGCAATAGGACATTGTTGCGTGATATTTATGTTGAAAAGAGAACTGTCAGCCCTCAATTGGAGAAACATCAGATTGCCAGAAATCATTCGATATGTTGAAGGGCATTAAATCCAGGTGACTATCCCAAACCTGATCTCAATCATCAGACTGGCCATGGTGCCCTATATCGTATGGACACTGTTCGACGGGCGCTGGATGCTGGCATTTGCCCTTTTTGTTTTGGTCGGCATTTCCGATGGCGTCGACGGGTTCATCGCCCGCAAATTCAACCAGCGTACCGAACTGGGTGCCTATCTTGATCCCCTGGCTGACAAAACCCTGTTGATGGCGATGTTTGCCTCGCTTGGCATTTTGGGGCTTATTCCGCTGTGGCTGGTCATTATCGTCTTAACCCGCGATGTGCTGATACTGGCCGGTGTGCTGGCTGCATTTTTTCTTGGCGATCCAATTGAGATCAAGCCGCTGTTTGTTTCAAAAGCCAATACGGCCGTGCAAATCGTACTGGTATCGACGGCCCTCGCGGCGTCCGCATTTGCCCTGGATCTGGCAACTTTATTGCTGATAATGGTGTGGAGCTGTGCTGCATTGACCATTGCATCGGCTTTCGCCTATTTTGCAGCCTGGACCCGCCACGTAACGGGGTAATTCAGTTCTATTGGGGAACCTCCTGCCATGCCGGGCAAAAAAGCCGACAACACAGCAATCGAAGATACGATTCTGGGCCTGTCCTATTCCATTCGCCGGCAGATTGTATTCTGGCTCTCGGCACTGGCGATCATGGCGTTGTTCTTGTGGTTGTTCCGCGGAATATTACTGCCGTTTGTGGCCGGTATGGCGCTGGCCTATTTTCTTGACCCTGTTGCCGACCGGCTGGAAAAATGGGGTGCCAGCCGGATGGTGGCAACCAGCATAATCCTGTTTCTGTTTGTGCTGATTTTTACACTGGCACTGATGATAATAGTGCCGATTCTGGCCAATCAGTTATCGGGACTTATTGAACGGCTGCCAACTTACATCACCCGGCTACAGGCACTGATTGCGACCAGTGACAACAGTTTCATCAACCGGCTGATCGGTGAAGGCAGCCAGTCTATTCAGCAAAATCTCAACGAAGTGATGAAAGAGGGTGCCAGCTGGTTGTCGGCCCTTTTACAACAGTTGTGGAATTCCGGCAAAGCGCTGATTGATATCCTGTCATTGTTCGTAATCACCCCGGTGGTGGCATTTTATTTGCTTTACGATTGGGACCGGATGGTTGGCCAGGTGGATAAATGGTTGCCGCTTGATCACCGCGATACTATCCGCGAAATCATCACAGACATAAATTCCGCGATATCCGGTTTTATTCGCGGGCAAGGCACCCTTTGCATGATCCTGGGCCTGTTTTATGCCATTGGTCTCAGTCTCGCCGGGTTGAATTTTGGGTTGCTGATTGGGCTGTTTGCCGGTTTTGTCAGCTTCATTCCCTATGTTGGCTCGCTGTTGGGGCTGGTGCTTTCGCTTGGCGTTGCGTTGGTCCAGTTCTGGCCCGATTATACGATGGTGGCGCTGATTGCCGGAATATTTGCAGTCGGGCAATTTTTTGAAGGTAACATACTTCAGCCGAAACTGGTCGGTACCAGTGTTGGCTTGCATCCGGTGTGGCTGATGTTCGCGCTCTTGGCCTTTGGTTCACTGCTTGGATTTACCGGCATGTTGATCGCCGTGCCGGCCGCGGCGGCGATTGGCGTGCTTGTGCGGTTTGCCCTGAAACGTTACCTTGAGAGCGATCTTTACAAAGGCCATGGTTCCACCCCAAACAAGGGCTCGGAATAACCCGGAGACGGACTCCAGACGAATGCCAGATGAATGAATGAGCAATATCCAGCCCAACTGCCGCTCGAATTGCCGATCGACAATGCCGTTGGTCGTGATGATCTTGTGGTCGGCGAAGCCAACGCAGTCGCCGTTGAGCTGATCGATCGCTGGCCGGACTGGCCGACATCTGTGGTCATTCTTGCAGGCCCCTCGGGTTCAGGCAAATCGCATCTTGCCGCAATTTGGGCCAATAAAGCCGATGCCTGGAAGGGCAATGCGGCTGACCTTGCCTCAGCCAGCAAAAATTGCATTGTGGTCGAAGATATTGACCAGGGAACGTTTGATGAGACAGCGTTGTTTCATTTAATCAATCAGGTGCGCGAACAGGGTAGTCACATGTTGCTCACCTGCACGACCTGGCCGCAATCGTGGAACATCGCCTTGCCGGATTTGATGTCGCGGTTGCGGGCTGCAACCCTGATTGAACTTAGCGAACCGGACGATATGCTGCTTAAAATGACTCTGGCCAAACTGTTTGCCGATCGCCAGGTTACCGTCGAACGCAATGTCATCGATTTTCTGGTATTACGCATGGAGCGCTCGATCAGCGCTGCCCGGCTGATTGTTGAACGCCTTGATCAACAGGCGTTGGCCACCGGCAAACCCATCACCCGCCCCATGGCCTCAAAGGTGCTGGAAATGCTGGAGGGATATCAGCCCGAGTTGAATTTGGAGTGATGATTTACAAATTGTCGCCCCCGGCAGGAACAATCGCCCCTTGTTCACATAATGCTGTTACAATAGGAAGATATAACAAACCACCGGCGACCGTCGCCCGAAATTACATTTGATATAGGGCCTATGGAAAAAATTGATCTCAACCCGCGTGAAGAAGAATTTGCAGCCTCTGATGATTCGAACAGGCGCCACATTGATTGCTCAAATCTGACGCCTGAGGCGTTGAAAAAAAGCCCCAAGCGCTTCATCAATCGTGAATTTTCATGGCTTCAGTTTAATCGACGGGTGTTGGAAGAATCGCAAAATCCGGTGCATCCATTGCTTGAGCGGTTACGGTTTTTATCGATATCGGCAACCAATCTCGACGAGTTTTTCATGGTTCGTGTGGCGGGCCTTGCCGGTCAGGTGCGTGCCGGTATCGGTACACTGAGCGATGACGGCCAAAACCCGGTCGAGCAACTGGCAAGTGTTACCGAAGAAACCAATCTGCTGCAGCAGGATCAGCAAAAGGTGTGGGCGGAATTGCGCGCCGCACTAAAAGAGGAACGCATTGAAAAGGTCCATGGTGATTCGCTTTCGCCTTCTCAGAGGGACTGGCTTGAAAACCATTTTCTGGATGAAATTTTTCCGGTAATCACGCCGCTTTGCATTGATCCGGCCCATCCGTTTCCGTTTATTCCAAATCTTGGTCTTTCGCTGGTTTTGAGCCTTGTCAGCACCGGCAAAAACCCGCCAATGACCGCCCTGATGCGGCTGCCCACTCCGTTAAAACGGTTTGTGCATCTGCCACCAAAAGAAAACAGTCACGGCGGCAAAGAGCATGTTGACCAGTTCATTCTGCTGGAAGAGGTGGTGAGCCTTTTTGCCGACCGGCTTTTCCCCGGTTATGTGATCGAGGGAAAGGGAGCATTTCGGGTCATTCGCGATTCCGATATCGAGGTCGAAGAAGAGGCAGAAGATCTGGTTTTACTGTTTGAAACCGCGCTTAAGCAACGCCGTCGCGGATCAGTTATCCGTCTTGAAATCGACGAAAAAATGCCGGAAAATCTGCGCCGGTTTGTAACCAAGGAACTTGAGGTTACGCCCGACCAGATAATGATATTCAATCGCATGCTGGCGCTCAGCAATTTGTTCGAGATTGTTAAACTGGCGCGCAAGGATTTGAAATTCACCCCCTATACCCCAAGGTTTCCTGAGCGGGTGCGTGAACATGGCGGAGATTGTTTTGCCGCAATTCGCGAGAAAGATATGGTGGTTCACCACCCGTATGAATCCTTTGATGTGGTGGTTTCGTTTCTTGATCAGGCGGCCGCAGATCCAGACGTCATAGCCATCAAACAAACGCTTTATCGAACTTCTCACAACAGCCCGATTGTCAATGCGCTGATCGAAGCGGCTGAATCGGGCAAATCGGTAACCGCACTGGTTGAGCTCAAGGCGCGGTTTGACGAAGAAGCCAACATCCGCTGGGCCCGCGACCTGGAACGGGCAGGGGTGCAGGTGGTCTATGGCTTTGTTGAACTGAAAACCCATGCCAAAATGTCACTGGTAG
>JALTNS010000106.1 GCA_027000565.1 Rhizobiaceae bacterium
AAAATTGCTCATGACCGGTTTATAAACACCGGTCATGGAAAACGACAATCCGAAAACTGATAATAATTCTGCCGATGGCGCGGAAGCAATTTGCCAACCGACCATTTTTTCGGCAACACTTTATCCTTATCGTTCACTTGGTCGCAGAGGGTTTTTGATTCTGATGGCCTTCATATCAGTGCTTTGTTTTGGCATGGGCGGGTTTTTTTTTAGCATCGGTGCATGGCCGGTTTTCGGCTTTCTTGGCCTCGATGTTTTGGCCATCTATGTGGCATTCAAGGTCAACTACCGTGCCGCGCGCGCCTATGAAGAAGTGACAATTTCACGAGAAGAAATGCGGATTGACAAGTTTGCTCCAAGTGGGCGCTGCAAGTCCTATACTTTCAACCCGCTTTGGACACGGTTCCATGTCAGACGTCACGACGAGATTGGCATTACCTGCATGGAAGTGACTTCGCGCAAAATCCGCCTCACCATTGGTGATTTTCTTAATCCGCACGATCGCGAAAGTTTTGCTCGCGAATTTGGTGCCGCATTGGCAACTGCCAAACGCTAAAAATGTTTTCAAGGTTGCAGGAATCGGGTGGCTAAATTCAGCCTGCTGTGTTTCCTGTTGATCTGGTACTGTGATTTTTATCGGGAACATAACAATGATGAGCGCCATGCTGGTAACCGGCAACAATCCGCCTGTAACAACCGTGCCCAATGCGGACGAGTGCCGCGATTACAATGTGGTGCGAAAGGTGATAGAATTGATTACCTATAACTGGCGTGATCAGCCTCAACTGGATGAACTGGCGTTGGCAGTGAATCTTTCGCCCACCCAGTTGCAAAAAACGTTTACCCGCTGGGCAGGCCTCAGTCCCAAGGGGTTTTTACAGGCTGTCACCCTTGACCACGCAAAGCGGCTTTTGGCTGAAGACATGCCGCTTCTAGATGCTTCTTTTGAACTTGGGCTTTCCGGCCCCGGGCGTCTGCATGATTTGTTCATCACCCATGAGGCAATGTCGCCGGGAGTTTACAAAGCCAGGGGTGAAGGGCTTGAAATTTTTTACGGATTTCACCAAAGCCCCTTTGGTCTCGCATTAATCATGGCGACAACCCGCGGCATGGCGGGACTTGCCTTTTGCGACGCTGGCGGCGAACAGGCGGCATTGACAGATATGAGCAGCCGATGGCCAAAGGCCCGCTACGTCAAGAATCCGGAACTGACTGCACCCTATGCGGCCCGCAGTTTTGATCCACAAAACTGGCGACCTGATCAGCCGATGCGAGTGGTGCTGATTGGCACAGATTTCCAGATTAGGGTTTGGGAAGGTTTATTAAAAATACCCGTGGGCAGCGCCACAACCTATTCAGAACTTGCAAATCAGGTCGGAAAACCAAATGCACCAAGGGCAGTAGGTGCTGCGGTTGGCCGAAATCCGGTTTCATTTGTGGTGCCATGCCACCGGGTGATGGGAAAATCCGGAGCGCTCACCGGCTATCACTGGGGCCTCACCCGCAAGCGAGCCATGCTTGGATGGGAAGCAGGAATAACGGGCTGAAATTGCAACCCGGAACAAGGTATTCACTTCTATTGAAATAATTTCCCGCTTGGCTTCACAAGAGCTCCAAAACAGGTCTAACCTGATGGTTTGGTTAAGGGAGGATTTTATG
>JALTNS010000107.1:0-998 GCA_027000565.1 Rhizobiaceae bacterium
ATCAGGCAAATATCATCGGCATGCTTCGAAAGGTGGGGCAAGAGCTCACTCATCACCAACCCACTTTCTCCTTGGGGAGAAAACTTAAATATAGAAGCGCAGATTTCCTGCTTTTTCCCCCGCGTCATGGCGGTAACACGTTGTCCTTTGCTGATCTCTGCCGGTAGAGGCTGTCCGTGAAGTCGCTCCAGATTGGGCTTGTAATCGAAGAGATCCAATTGGCTGGGGCCGCCAGCCATAAAGAGAAAAATCACACGCTTTGAACGCGGTGCAAAATGGGAGTTGGGCTGTGGGAGCGCATGTGCGGTTCGGGTCATACTGCCCAACGCAATAGCACCAAGCCCCATGCTCGCCTTCTTGATAAACTGGCGGCGATTCAGGGTATCGCAGAATTGTTGGAATGAGCCGTTCATTATCGTTTTACCTTCGCGAGTTCAAGATTCAACAGACTGTGGGTCAGCATGGTCCACGCTGCGAGATCTACACGATCCGCAAATTCGGCTTCACCCAATTGCGGCGTGAGAGATGCCGTAAGGGCCTGATCATTCGCGTAGATTTCCCTGAATTCCTCCAGGGTATCGCGCATGATCCCCAAGCGTTCCGGTGCGGGCTTGTGCGAGGTTATTTTTTCGTAAATACGAGTAAGTCCCGCGTCCACACCTTCTCCTGCGCGTAACGTCGATTGCACGCAGGCCATGGCCGCTTTAAGATATTCCGGCTCGTTCATCAGCAGAAGCGCCTGCAACGGCGTATTGGTACGTTCACGCCGAGCCACACAAAACTCCCTGGAGGGCGCATTCAGAATGGTCATTTGCGGCGGCGGCATACCCCGTCTCCAGTAGGTATACAGGCTTCGGCGGTAAATGTTGTCATCCGTATCCGCGATATAGGTTTTGGGTTCGGCCATGCTGACCATCTCCCACAATCCGGGTGGTTGTGGCGGCTTCACACTTCTTCCGTACATCGTGCTATTGAGCTGTCCGCTAACGGACAGGATC
>JALTNS010000107.1:1008-1653 GCA_027000565.1 Rhizobiaceae bacterium
GGATCTGATCACGAATCATTTCCGCATCCATGCGATAGCGCGATCCACGTGCCAAAAGGCGATTCTCTGGATCCCTGCGATATTCATCTGGCGTCGCATCAGAACCTTGTCGGTAGGTATTTGATAGCACGATCTTGCGTACCAACGCTTTGAGATCCCAACCCGATTCTATAAAGTTCACCGACAAATCATCCAGCAAGGCCGGATAACTTGGACGATCCCCCTGCGCCCCAAGATTCTCCGAGGTCTTAACGAAACCGACCCCAAAAAACTGTTGCCAAGTGCGATTGACTATCACCCGAGTTGTCAGCGGGTGATTCGGTTCAACGAGCCATTCGGCCAAATCCATCCGCGAATAGATACCCGCTTTCTTTTTCATAGGTGGCAAAAATGCCGGGGTGTTCCGTTCAACCCCCTCTCCAGGCGCGTCATAGGCCCCCCGGATCAGCACTGTCGCGGGCCTGGGCGGGTCCTTTTCCCGCATGACCATGGCCCCGGGAACCGTGCGCAACAGCGCCTTCCTGTCTTCCTCTATTTTGGCAATATCCCTTTCGAGAGCGGCAACGTTTGCAGGTTCTGTTTTTTGCGTCCAGGCATTCTCGTGTTCGGGCGTATAGACTTCGCTTGCGGGCTTCCAGTCTCCCC
>JALTNS010000108.1 GCA_027000565.1 Rhizobiaceae bacterium
GTATTATAAAGCTAAGGAGGAAGTTAAAAAGATATTGCAGAATAAAACAATAATCTACCTATTTGAAGCTGAAAGTCATTTATACAGAAAGAGTGCTGGAATAATCAAGAGTGTTGAGTTCAGCAACAGCAAAGCTTTGGTTTTTGGTGAAGGCTCTAAAGCTTGGCAAGATATAGAAATCGAGAAAGGAACTTATAGAATTGCTTTAAAGGGGATTGGTAAATTCTTGGTTAAAATTGGCAACTATTCTTTTGTTTTAAGCTCGGATTCTCTGAAATTTACTTACTCTCCGCTGTTATATCTCGATGGAGGAAAATACAGGCTTGAGATAGTTCCTTTAAATGTTGAAAATCCTTTAGAAAATCCTTCTTTTGAAGAGTGGCATGCTGGCTTACCTCATGCTTGGAACGTTCAGAATGTTAAAGATTTCAGTGTAGAGATGAGCGGAGATTCTTATGATGGAAAATACAGTATAAAGGTTTCAACTTCCATATCAGAAAAGAAGTGGAGTTGGATAATAAGTGAGCCTATAGATGTAGAGTCGGGGAGGGAGTACTTGATAATTACTCACATGAAAGTAAAGAATGCAAAGGCAAGTCACATTCCGATTGAAGGATACTTTGCGGATGAGAAGAGATGGAAACAGTTAGCACAGATACCTACAGGAAAAACAGGAACAGGAACCTACGACTGGAAAGAATTCAAAGCTATAATAAAAATCCCAGAGAATGTTACGAAGATTAGGGTTGTGCTAAACGCAGGCTGGGTTCTTGATAGGAGCAAGGGAAAGGCTGTAACTTGGTTCGATGACATACAGGTTATTCCTATTGATAAGGCTCCAAAGCTTGATGTTGTGTGGTTATACTCCATCAAGGAGAACAAGACAATAGAAAAGCTCTTTGAAGTAAAGGAAAAGCCTGCTGAAATAATAAGCTACGAGAAGATAAATCCGACGCTGTGGAAAGTAAAGGTAAACGCCAAAAAGCCCTTCATGCAGCTTTGCAGAAGCTTATGACCCGCTGTGGGAGGCAAGGGTTTACAAAGATGGTGAAAAGGTGGAGGTTGTTAAGTCGATACCGCTCTACTCTGTGATAAACGGCTTCTGGATAAATGAGACCGGCAATCTTGAGATAGTAATCAGGTACAAGCCTCAGGACTGGTTTGAGAGGGGGTTAATAATCTCTGCCCTGACATTTATTGGTTGTATCGGGTATCTCTTCTATGACTGGAGGCTTGGTAGAGGAGACGAGTGGGCAAGGAGAATCCAAAACAAAGTTGCAGAAATTAGGTGTAGTATCCCGAAATTATTTCCTCTACATTTCCTCATGTTTTCACCTCTGTGAACATCCACCTTGAAGCGTACCCCATTATTCGTTCTGGTGGGAGTTTTCGGTAGAAGGCTTGTATGGGAGTTTCCAGTTCATTTAAATTCAGGCTCATGTGAGGTTTAATTTCGTTGTACCACTTCACGAGCTCCTCTATTGAGCTGAAGAACTTCAATTTCTGCTCAACTGTGCCGTAGAATCTTTCCACTTTGCCGTTAGTCTGCGGATGGTTAACCCTGCCAACGATATGTTTGATGCCATTGACCCTGAGATACCTCTCGAACTCGCTTTCGCCTTTTTTCTTCTTCTCGCCTGCGTTAGCATAGA
>JALTNS010000109.1 GCA_027000565.1 Rhizobiaceae bacterium
AAAGGCGATTTTAATGAAATATCCACCTGCACCGGCCTTTTCCAATATCGCGCCAAACAGCACAAACAGGAATATCATCTGGGTTGATACGGCCAAAGGCTTGCCAAAAATACCTTCTTCCTGCATCCAGAAATGCCAGACACCCTTAGTGAAGGAAGCGCCGCCCCAGTTCCCGCCACCGATAAACACATAGGCTGCAAGCACACCGGCAACTATTACCAGCGGCAGGCCAAGAGACCGGTAAACGGAAAATACCAGAACAACGATGCCGATAACGGCAACGCTCATGTCATATTTGACGTTTGGGTGAATGAAATCGCCAGCGCGGTTGGCGATATTGCTGTCCATCACAATCATATAGAGGATGGCAAGCAGACCAAGCCCGAGCAATGCCCAGTCATAAACCGGGATTTTGTTTCGCGGACTGGACTTGAACAGCGGATAGGCAAGCGTTGACAGCACAATCGCAAATCCAAGGTGAATCTTGCGGGAAATCGACAGGTTTCCGACAAACTGGAACAGGTCGATTTGGGTTGCCACGGTCAGCATGGATGGCAGCGGGGATGCGATATAGAGCTGATAAAGTGCCCATATAAAAGAAACAATCGGAATTAGTTTTCGCGCCCAACCCGCCGGGTTGCGGGCACCGGTATCGACTTGTGCCACCAGTTCATCGGCAGCTGACATTGTTTGACTATCGCTCATAATTGTCCTCCCAGGTACGCTGTAAATTCAGCGCCTCTCCACCTGATTCCACGGTCCGTCGCTGTAATGCAGCATTTCGGATGGGCAGTCCGACAGGGTGCCGGAATAAAAACGGGAAGGCCAATTGGCCTTCCCGTATGAAAATGCGGATTACATCCAGCCTTTTTCTTTGTAGTATTTCATCGCACCTGCATGAAGCGGAGCAGACAAACCATCCTTGATCATTTCTTCAGCCTTCAGATTGGCAAATGCCGGGTGAAGTTTCTTGAACTGATCGAAGTTTTCAAACACAGACTTAACCACTGTATAAACAACATCTTCCGGCACATCAGAGCTGGTGACGAAAGTCGCGCCAACACCAAATGTGGTGATGTCTTCTTTATTGTTATACATGCCTGCGGGAATGGTCGCCTTGCGATAATAAGGATTATCGGCAATCAGCTTGTCGATTGCCGGACCGGTTACATTCACCAGATGGGTTGCACATGATGCCAGTGATTCCTGGGTCAATGCCGATGGGTGGCCAACAAGCCAGAAATAACCATCAATCTTGTTGTCACAAACAGCTGCACCGGTTTCAGCCGATTTCATGCCTGCTGCCAGTGCCAGGTCCGAGCGTTTCCAGCCCATGGCTTTTTCAAGCACTTCCCAGGTACCTAAAGTGCCGGAACCGGGGTTGCCGATATTAAAGCGTTTACCTTTAACGTCCGAAATATTGTTGATACCGGAATCATCCCGGGCAATCACGGTTACAGGCTCGGCGTGAACCGAAAAGACTGCGCGCAGTTTCTTGAACGGGCCCTTTTCCTTAAACTTGGATGTGCCATTATAGGCGTGATACTGCCAATCCGACTGGGCAACACCAAATTCAAGCTCACCGGCACGAATGGTGTTGATGTTATAAATCGAACCACCGGTTGATTCAGCAGAGCAGCGAATGCCGGTTTCTTTGCGGGTTTTGTTGACCAAACGGCAGATAGCACCGCCAGTTGGATAATAAACACCGGTAACACCACCGGTACCAATTGACACAAACTGCTTGGTTTGCGCGCTTACGGCCATAGACATGCCAAGCATACCCACTGCGGCAATCGCGCCAGTCATCATAATTTTGTTAATTTTCATGGTTTTTACTCTCCCTTATTTGACGTAGGGTTATCTACGCTCAATTTACAACTATATGAATTTTTCTGATATTGGCTATTGATATTTTCCGACTTTAATCTTCAATCTTACTCAAGTTCTTTAAAATTGCTAATGATGTCATGCATATGTATAAGATTGGAGTGTATTATTTTGCAAATCGGAAAGCCGGGAACTTAAAATGGAGCTCCGACAGTTAAGAACTTTGGTGGCAATTGCTGACTATGGGTCATTTGTTGCCGCAGCAGACGCGGTCAGCCTTACCCAGTCGGCCGTCAGCCTGCAAATCAGCAATCTTGAAAATGAACTCGGCTGCTCCTTGTTTGACCGCAGGCTACGGCCACCGGTACTCAATGAACGTGGTTTGACGTTGGTTGAGCACGCCAGAAAGGTTGCCGAACTGTGCGAACATATTACCAATATTGCCGACGGGCGTGATCTGGCGGGCACCATAACTCTTGGAGCTGTGTCAACCAGCCAGTTGGGTCTGTTGCCGGTGGCTTTGTCAGAAGTTCGCAAACGCTATCCCAAACTGCGTATCCGCTTGATCAGCGGGTTGTCGGCAGAACTTGCCGGGCGCACAAGAACCGGAGAAATTGATGCCGCTCTGGTGACAGAGCCAACGGTGCTAGCCGATGGCTTGGTCTGCCACACGGTTGCGGTTGAACCACTGGGTTTGATTGTGCCCGAAGGGCTGGAGAGCGAAGATACAAAAACCATTCTTAAACAACAGCCATATATTCAGTTTAACAAAAACGCCTGGGCCGGACAGCAGATTGTCCAGCATTTGCTCGATCTCGGTATAAAAACCTCGCTGGCCATGGAAATTGATTCACTTGAGGCAATTTACAGGCTGGTGGCCCAGGGGCTTGGCGTGTCGATTATTCCGCTGAACGGAGCGACAGAATCGATGCTTTCCGGAATCAAGACCCTGGTTTTGAAAGATCCGCCACTCTACCGGACACTGGTCATTGTTGAACGCACCGCCAATCCACGCGCAGCGCTGGTTGCTGGAATCGTTGAAATTCTGCGCAGTTCGGGACAGGGCGGTCATATTGACGAAAAAATGCCCGGTAATGCCCGGCAAGTTCTTTAATATTTCCTATGCTAATTTGAATTATTTCTCGTTTTATATTTGCTAAATTTATGACTAGGATTGATTTGCGAGAACCGGTAAAAAAACGGCTCCCGCAAACTCAATCAAAGTGCATGCATCATGAAACCGGAATCCCCATCCCCTGGAATTCAACATTCTTCTTCGCAGCCAGTCGTTTCAGGCCCGCTTGAAGGACTGAAAATTCTTGACCTCAGCCGCATTCTCGCGGGCCCGACATGCACGCAACTGCTTGGTGATCTCGGTGCCGATGTCATCAAGATAGAGCGCCCGGGTGCGGGCGATGATACAAGAAAGTGGGGCCCGCCCTATGTGACCGGCAAGGATGGCAAGCCGACGTCGGAAAGCGCCTATTACCTTTCTTCCAACCGCAACAAGCGCTCGGTGGCAATTGACATTGCAAGTGTCGAAGGTGCGGCGCTGATCAAAAAACTCGCCGCCAAGTGCGATGTGCTGATTGAAAATTTCAAGCAGGGCGGGCTGGCCAAATACGGCCTTGCCTATGACGATTTGAAAGAGAAATTGCCCGCTCTGGTTTATTGCTCGATTACCGGCTTTGGCCAAACTGGACCCAATGCCCACAGGGCCGGATCTGATCTTCTGGCACAAGGATTTGGCGGGATCATGAGCCTTACCGGCGAACCCGGTGGCGAACCGATGAAAGTCGGGGTCGGCATAGCCGATGTCATGACAGGCATGTACGCCTCCACGGCTATTTTAGCTGCACTACGCCACCGCGACAAAACCGGCGAGGGCCAGCACATTGACCTGGCCCTTGTGGATACCCAGATTTCGTGGCTGGTCAACGAGGGGGTCAATTACCTTTTATCTGGAAAAGAACCAAAGCGGCGGGGCAATCAACATCCCAATATTGTGCCCTATCAGGTGTTCGAGGTCGCAGACGGTCATATTATTGTTGCGGTTGGAAATGACAGCCAGTTTGCCCGCTTTTGCGGAATTATAGGCGCGGCAGAACTTGCAAGGGACCCGAGGTTTACCACCAATCAGCAAAGGCTGGCCAATCGTGAAGCGCTGCTTGAAATCATCGCCCGCCACATGAAAATGCTTGGCAAGGACGATGTTCTTTCCAAGATGGAAGATCAGGGTGTTCCCGGTGGCCCGATCAATACAATCTCGCAAGCCTTTGCTTCTCCTCAGGTGCAGGCCCGCGAAATGATTATTGAGATGCCGCACGAAAGTGCCAAAAGCGGCCATGTCAGCCTGCTTGGCAATCCTGTAAAAATGTCAAAAACGCCCGTCACCTATCGCCGGTCACCGCCACTGTGTGGTGAACATACTGACGAGGTGCTGGAGGAGTGGCTTGGCGAATCAATTTCAAACGAACCTGACAGGTAAGGATAGTTCCATGTTTTCACTCACCCCTGACCAGATTGTCCTTCGCGATGCTGCCCAGAAACTGGCCGAGGCCGAAATTGCCCCGTATGCGGCCGAAGTTGATCGCAGTGAGGAATACCCCTGGGAGAATGTGAAAAAACTGACCGATGCAGGTTTTATGGGCATGACCATTCCAACCCGATATGGCGGCCTTGGGCTGAACTATCTCGATGCGGTACTGGTGATAGAGCAGATGGCCAAAGTTTGCGGCGTCACCGGGCGTATCGTGGTAGAAGCCAATATGGGCGGCGTTGGCGCAATCATGGCCTATGGCAGCGAGAGCCAGAAAAAACTGGCAGCCGACCTTGTTCTGGCCGGCGACAAGCCCGCCATTTGCATTACCGAACCCGGGGCTGGCAGTGCCGCCACCGAAATGACCACAACCGCTATCAAAAAGGGTGACCGGTACATATTGAATGGAAAAAAACACTGGATTACCGGTGGCGGTGTATCCAGGCTGCACCTGATATTTGCCCGGGTTATGGAAGATGGTCAAAATCTCGGGATTGGCGGGTTTATTGCGGTTCGCGGCGAAGCTGACGGGCTGAAAATCGGCCACCGCGAACTGGCCATGGGGTTGCGTGGTATCCCGGAAACCGAAGTTATATTCGAAGATCTGGAAATTAACGAAGACATGGCGGTTATCCCGCCGGAAGGGTTACGGCGCGGTTTTGCCGGGTTGATGCAAGCCTATAATGGCCAGCGGGTCGGGGCTGCAACCGTTGCCCATGGCATTGCAACCGGTGCTTTTGAAACTGCGCTTGAATACACCAAAATTCGCGAACAGTTCGGTCGCCCGATTGCCGAGTTTCAGGGGCTGCAATGGATGTTGGCGGATATGTCGATTGGATTGGCCGCGTCGCAAGCGCTGATTTACAAGGCAGCAACCAGCGGCGGCGAAGGGGGGTTTCCTGATATGCAGATGGCTGCGCAGGCAAAAATTCTGGCTGCCGAAACCGCCATCAAAGTGACCAATGATGCCTTGCAACTTCATGGTTCAGCAGGATATGCGCGCGCCCTGCCGCTCGAACGCATGGCACGCGATGCGCGCATGTTCACCATTGGCGGCGGTACAGCGCAGGTGCTTCGAACCCAGGTTGCAAGCTCCCTGCTCAACATGAAACTGCCGCAGACCAGGGATGGTTTTTCGCGACTGCACAACCGTTAATCAATCAGACCCGTTTTCTCTAACATTCAGATCGATATTCCCCATGGCTACCACAGTACAAATAATCGCCGATGCGCTTCATACAGCCGGATGCAGACATGCATTTGGCATTCCCGGCGGCGAAGTTCTCTCAATGATGGATGCGCTGCAATCCTCCGGTATCAATTTCAGCCTTTGCAAACACGAAAACTCCGGTGGTTATATGGCTGAAGGCACCCACCACGCCGACGGTGCACCGGGCATCCTGCTTTCAACCATCGGACCTGGCCTGGTTAACGCGATAAACTCGGTGGTCAATGCCTGGCAGGACCAGGTGCCGCTGATTGTGATTTCCGGCTGCATTGATGATGGCGAGGCCCAGCAATATACCCATCAGGTTTTTGACCAGCCGCAATTGATGAACACCATCACCAAGGGTAATTTCAAGGTGACCGAAAAATCTGCCGCCGTGGTGATTGGCAAAGCCATTGCGCTGGCCAAATCAGACCCGCCGGGACCGGTTCATATTGATATTCCGGTTACGATTGCCAACAGCCAACAACCACCGGTACCGAGATTTTCAACCCCGGTGCCGGGGCAAACCATGCCGGCCAACAGCAATGAGTTTTCCAGCGCCCGCGAGCGACTGGCCAATGCCAAAAGACCGCTAATGGTGGCCGGTGTTGGTGCCATGCACCACAATGCGGGCGATGCCATTCGCCAGGTTTGCGAGACCTTCAACATGCCGTTGGTGACCACCTACAAAGCCAAGGGCATTATGGATGAAAACCATCCGCTGGCGCTTGGCGGGCACGGGTTGTCGCCAAAATCTGACAAGGTGATATTGCCATTGCTCGAACAGGCCGACTGCATTGTGCTTACCGGTTATGATCCGATCGAGATGCGGGCTGGCTGGTATGACCCGTGGCAACCGGAAAAGGCAATTGAATTAACCCATATCCCGAACCTTCACGGCATGCATGGGGCCAGCGTCAGTTATGTCGGCAACGTGCGTGACAGCCTGCTGGCGCTGGCCGGTGACTTGCACCCGGTATCGACAACCTGGGAAAATGGTGAATTTGCCAGAGCGCGCGACGAACTGGAAAATATGTTTGCCGACCGGGCCGAATGGGGGCCCCATCAGGCAATTGCCGCTGCACGCCGGGCCAGCCCGGAAAATACGGTGGTTACCGCCGACAGCGGCGCTCACCGGATTTTGCTGTCGCAGATGTGGAAATGTTCCTCACCACGCGGCATTATGCAATCATCCGCCCTTTGTACCATGGGTATTTCCCTGCCACTGGCGATTGGCCACGCGCTGGCTGATCCATCGCGACCGGTGCTTTCCGTCATGGGCGATGCAGGCATGGAAATGGTCATGGGCGAATTGGCAACCTTGCGCGATTTGAAACTGCCAGTTGCCGTTATGGTGTTGGTGGATCAGTCGCTGGCACTGATCGAACTGAAACAAAGGCGCTCGCAATTCACCAATCTGGGTGTGGATTTTGGCGCGACCAATTTTGCGGCGATGGCCGAAGCCATGGGCGGGGTTGGCCG
>JALTNS010000110.1 GCA_027000565.1 Rhizobiaceae bacterium
CCCCACCGAGGCGCTCACCGTCACACCCATCCGCCAGGTGGACATGGGGCTCGCGCAGATCGACCGGGTGGCCTGCTACCCCTGGGTGGACCGCGGCATCTGCGGCGCCTGTGTCAGTATCTGCCCGCTGGGGGAACGTGCTATCGGCTTCAAGTACTGGAACCAGTACCAGCCTGTTGTAAAATCGGAATGTGTCGGTTGCGGGTTGTGTGTTGAAGTCTGTCCACACCCGAGCCTGCCGATCCGTATTGTGAAACGCTCGGAAGGGACGGTAGCCCGTCATCGCGTATGAAAAATCTACGACTGTTTGTGTTTGCCTGCAGCCTGGTTGCCTTCGTGGTGCCGACGTTTGCACATCATGTGCTGGGTCGTCCGGCCTATAGCCTGAATGAAGATTCCAACACGCCGCCGAGCATGCAGGTGGAGACCCAGATCGGTAATTATTTTGTGACCTACATGGTGTACCCGGCATTTCCGCGTGCCGGTGAACCGGGGCGTATCAATCTGTACGCCAGCCACATGGATTCCGGTGAACCGTTTACCGGTGAGGTCACCTTTACCGTGCGCGACGATGTCTGGTTCGGTGGCTCCGAGCCGGAGCTGCTGGGTGTGCAGCCGGTGGATGATAATGTATTCCGACAGGGCTTCGTGTTCAGTGATGATGGCAGCTATATTATCCGTGCCGAGTTTCAGGCGGAAGGCGAGCCCTACCTGATCGATTTCCCGTTACGTATCGGGCAACCGTCCCCGCTAGGCCCTGTCACACTGGCCGTGGTGGCTTTGCTGGTGGTGCTGATTGTGGCCAACCTCTACCAGCGCAAACGTCTGCAGCGTGACCGTATTCGTGCGGCACACCGTGATGAGCAGGTTGCTGCCAGCAGGGGGGAGGACACTCCGTGATCATGACCCACCCGGGCCTGCCTGCGGTATGGGGCATGGTGGTGATCGGTGGCATGATTATCCTGACGCTGTGGGCGGTGATTGCTCCCTTGCCCGGTTCTGCCGGCGCGGCTGTGTACAGCCTTGCACGTGCACCGCTGTTACGAGGGCTGGTGCGTTACCTGGTCTCCAACCCGAAAATCCTGCTGGTTCTGAAGGTCACCTTTGTTGCACTGTTTCTGCTGGTCATTTATGCCGGCCTGTTCGGTAACCCGATTCCTGAACGTAATATCGCAACCGTGCTCACCTGGAATATCTGGTGGGCCGGGCTGATATTTTCCGTGTTCTTTCTCGGCACGGCCTGGTGTGCCGTTTGTCCATGGGACACACTGGCGCAATGGCTGGTACGCCGCCGGTTGTGGAAGCGTGCCGAGCCCAACAACAGCCTTAACCTGCGTGTGCCGCGCATGCTGCGTACCATCTGGCCGGCGTTGTTTATGTTTATCGCACTCACCTGGCTGGAGCTGGGCCTCGGTATCACAACAGACCCGTATGCTACAGCAGCGGTGTCGTTGCTGATGGTGGTGATGGCCACCAGTTCGCTGGCCATCTTCGAGCGCAAGGCCTTTTGCCGTTACTTCTGTCCGGTGGGGCGCACGGTGGGGTTCTATTCACAACTAGCGCCCGTCGAACTGCGCCCGATCGATACACAGACCTGTGCCGACTGCACGACACTGGACTGTTACCACGGCAACAAAGATACCGAACC
>JALTNS010000111.1:0-1244 GCA_027000565.1 Rhizobiaceae bacterium
ACGGAAAAACCGTAACCGATAATGAATGCCAAAACCGGGCGTTCGGCCATGATCAGGAAGAGAAAAATCGCACTGGAACAAACGTTGATGACGAGGCCGCCAAAAACAGCCCAGTTCCAAAACGCATTTTCAAGTGCCAGATCGCCATGCCAGAGACGGTAAAGGTGTTTCATCAGGCTGGAAAGCTACCAGTGAATAATAGAAAAGTCCATCGACACCGATGCCCTCGCAGGGATTGATTAACCCGCATTCCAGTCCTGTCATTAACGCAATTTATCTGCCGAAATCACTATGAATGTACGGGTAATACCATCATGTTCCCTGATTGAAACATATTCGCCTGGACGAAACCGCTCATCGTCAAAACGATACCCGGTTTCATCATCATCCTCATCACCATTGATGTCGTAATGGAAAGCCCAGGCACCTCCGGGCTTTCGCACCAGGTGCCCGGTCTCATGTTCTTCATCGCCCCAGAATCTGGTTACCAGACATTCCTTGCGATGGGTTTTCCATTCTTCCGCAATAATCCGGTCGTCACCGTCAAGCGGCGCTACAAAAATGTATCCGTGCTCACGACTGCCATTTGGAAAATCCTTGTCGCGAGCCAGTTCAAGTGATATTTTTTTCATTTTCATGTCAATAAACTCCTGTTTCTTTACTGGGTTGCTTAACAGGCTGGAAAGTCAAAGACTCTCAACACGACATCAACACAGGCAACGTCATGTTGTTGAGAACATGACGGGTTGCTCCGCCAAAGACGAATTCACGCATACGCGAGTGGCCATAAGCACCCATCACCAGCAAATCCGAATTCAGGTCCACAGCCCGTGTTAGTAAAGCCTCACCGGCATTTACATTTGCTGTTGGCAGCGCTTCTGCATTCACGTTGATATTGTGATGAGCAAAGGTCTTTGCCAATTCCGCACCGGGAACATTGCCGGCAAGCGCGCGCTGTTTTTGCGGGTCAACCCAGACCAGATCAACTCTGGCTGTGGCCGACAACAAAGCCAGAGCATCAAAACTGGCTCGTGCCGCCTCCCGGGTTGCGTTCCAGCCAATGAGAACCCTTTCGCCAATTGTGCCAAATGTTTTTTGCCGGGGCACCAGAAGAACGGGCCGCCCGGTTTCCAGAATTACCCGTTCGGCAAAATCCTGCTCAACTCCGCAGTCCTCTCCGCTATCCACTTGGGCAATCATGACCAGATCAACCATTCGCGCCTGTGCAATAAATTCATCAGCAA
>JALTNS010000111.1:1254-1647 GCA_027000565.1 Rhizobiaceae bacterium
TTGAAATGGGTGAATCCAGTTTGCGCCATTCGCCGGTTGTCAGGTTTTTTTCAAGTGCCTGTTCGAACTGCTTTTGAACATCTGCCGCCATATCTTCGTATTTTTGGTGCTGACCTTCAAAAATTTCCGCCATCGCAATGCCTTCATACACAGGGTAAACTTGTATCGCCGGGATGATAAAAACTCCCGTCAAGTGGGCATCATGCTTGAGCGCCAGCGCACAACCGGTTTCCAGCAATGCACCGAGACTATCCACGTCATTAAGGCAAATCAGAATATTTCCGAGTTTCATAAAAACACTCCTTTGCGTACCTATCCAAAGATTTTCCAGACCACGCCCCATACCCGTAGGCAGGAACATCTATTGTCACTCCAGACAACTGCATACTGTAG
>JALTNS010000112.1 GCA_027000565.1 Rhizobiaceae bacterium
ATATTGAAGATACCCACGTGGTCACCTATTCGGTGAAAAAGCTGATCTCGCTCGGGCTGGTAAAAAGCGGCAAACGGGGCAAGGAAAAAACCGTATCGATTACCGATGAGGGAGCTGATGCATGCACCCGCTACCGCGATGTGCGCGAGGCTTTACTGATTTCTTCCATTAAATCAATGGGATTGGATGAAACAGAAGTCAGCCGGGTCGCTGCCCTATTAAGGGCGCTTTCGGGACAATATGATCAGGCTGCGCGCGGGGCCGCCAGTTTGTGAGAGGATAATGAGGAGGATATTGGTGCGGATATCAGGTGCAGTCGCAGCCGGTTTGATATGGGTGCAGGTGGGGCCGGTGCTCGCCTCGCAGGATGCGGTAATCCCGATGACAGCACCAAAACCAGTGCCCGTGCCTGTCGCGCGTCCGATGCCGGTTGAGAAGAATGTGCCGGATAATATCGCTGCCAGTAATATCTCGAAGCAAAATGGCGCTGATAATATCTGTTTGAAATCCCTGCGTAAAATAGCTGAATTTGAGATGGCTCCCCAACCTGATGTGAAGGACGCGGGCTGCAAGTTTGCAAATCCTGTGTCACTGGTCTCGATCAAAGGGCGGTCGGGAAATATAGAAATGCCGCGTAATATGCTCAATGCCTGTGCCTTTGCGCTGGAATTTTCCACCTGGATTGGCGATGTGGCGGATCCGCTGGCTGTGCAACATCTGGGCAGCAACATTGCCTCAATTCGCTCCGGCCCGGGCTTTGTCTGTCGACGGCGAAATAACAAACCTACCGGTAAAATGTCCGAACATGCTTTTGGCAATGCGATCGATATTACCGGGTTCAGACTTGCTGACGGGAGCAATTTTGCAATTACCGACCCGGCACAAATGGAGGCCGCTTCAGCCCGGTTTTTTCGCGCCCTGCGCAAAACATCCTGCGGGTATTTTTCAACGGTGCTTGGTCCCGGCAGCAATCAGGCTCATGCCAGCCACCTGCATCTGGATCTTGGCGTCCATGGCAAAACCGGCAACTATAAAATTTGCGAGTAGGATGTTCTGGTCGCCGTGCCTGCGCCGTATTGCCGGATTAACGATAATTAACTCACACTGTAAGATGATATTGTAATATTGAGCGAATACGGGTGTCATAGATGCAACGATTCAGGTACGATTGAATGATGTCAATTTGGCGCGACATAGGAACATTGATTTCCAGTTCCACCGGCGAGGTGTTTTCTTCGCTGGTCGAGCGAGTGCGCGCGGTTTTTGCCGGTAATGCTGAAAAGCGCAGACACGTTACTTTTTCCATAGCAATCATTGCGCTTTCGGCAAAAATGGCCAAGGCCGACGGTGTTGTTACGGAAGACGAGGTTGATGCATTTCGTCAAATTTTCAAGGTGCCGGCAGAAGAAATGGCCAATGTGGCCAGGCTTTATAATCTTGCCCGACAGGATGTTGCCGGGTTTGATGCCTATGCGCGGCAGGTCAAGGCGCTGTTTCCGAATGATCAGGCGGTTTTGCGTGATGTGGTTGACGGGCTCTTTCATATTGCAAAGGCAGACGACATGCTGCACGAAAACGAATTGGCTTTTATTGAACATGTGGCCGCGGTGTTTGAGTTTGATGAAGCCACCTTCAAGCGGATATTAATGCGCCACATGTCAGGTGAGGGGGGCGATCCTTATGTATTGCTCGGCGCTGACCCGGCCTGGGATTTTGCCCGTTTGAAAGCCCACTATCGCAAACGGGTTGCCGATAATCACCCTGATAGGCTTATTGCCCGTGGGGTGCCGCCGGAATTTATTGCCATTGCAACCGAACGTCTGGCCTGTCTCAATTCCGCCTGGGAGCAGATCGAGCTGGAGCGCAGAAACGTTGTTCCCGCCTGATACCGAGTTTGATGTCGAAGTCAGACCATCACCAAATTTTGGTGAACGGGCAACGGGCAAATCCCTCGACATGATCATTTTGCATTATACCGGCATGATTGATGGTGATGGCGCGCTGAACTGGCTGTGCAATTCGAAAAGCGGTGTGTCGTGTCACTATTTCATCGACGAAAGTGGCAAAATCAGTCAGCTGGTGGCCGAGGAAATGCGCGCATGGCATGCCGGTAAAAGCTGCTGGAAAGGTGAAATGGATATCAATTCCCGCTCAATTGGCATCGAGATTGTTAATCCCCGGTCATGAATTTGGTTATCGCGAATTCCCCGATGCCCAGATTGCAGCGGTGATCAAACTATGTCGCGATTGTGGCGCGCGGTGGCAAATGGCGCCGCAAAATGTGCTTGCCCATTCCGATATTGCCCCGTTGCGCAAGGAAGACCCCGGCGAGTTGTTCCCCTGGAAGCAGTTATATAATGCAGGCATCGGCCACTGGGTCGAACCGCAGCAGGTTACGCCCGGCGGGTATTTGCAGCGCGGTGATCAGGGAGAGCCGGTTGAAGCGCTGCAAACGATGTTGGCACTTTATGGCTACTGCCTTGAAATTACAGGTAATTTTGATGAAATGACGGTTGGTTGCGTTACTGCATTTCAACGGCATTTTCGCCCCGAAATGGTTGACGGTGTGGCCGATCATTCAACAATATCGACCTTGCGCAATCTGCTTCGAAACCGGCCTGAAACGGCCTGACCCAATACCTGGTTCCAAATCCATAAAACCATCCATGTCTTTGAAGTTACAGTGTTTCAATCGTGAAACATGGTTTGATCACCGGTGCCACATTTTCGCGATGAATGAAATTGATATTCGCTGAAACAGCGCACCATCAAAGTGTGGGCCCTAAAATTTCAACGAACGAGTGGATGAGTATAATGAAAAAAGTACGCAATGTGGCAATCGCCGCAACGGCATTGTTTGCGCTAACGTCACTGGGTGGCTGCCAATTGGCGCAAAGCGGTTCATCGACCTATGCCGGGACAGATATTGGCAAGCCCAAATCTTTGCCCGGAAAGCGTTTGACCGTATGGGCCGACAGTCCGCAGCCAAAAACTGTGACCGAGGACAGCGCAATTGATGCGCCGGAGATGATAATTACAAAACCGGCCAAGCGCGAAAATACGGTATTAAAAAAGCGGATGAAAAAAACTCCTGCAAAATCGCGTAAAACGAAAGAATCACGCAATGTTGTTGTCAAAAAATCCGCACGATTGCCGCGCAAGAAACGCCGCGCAATTAAAACAGCAAGATTTTCCGGAGCCTATGACACGATGATCCGCCGTTATGCCAGTGCCAACGGTGTGCCCTATGGTCTGGCCCGGGCCGTGGTACAGGTGGAAAGTAATTTTCGACCCAATGCGCGCGGCAAGGTGGGCGAAATCGGCCTGATGCAATTGCGCAAGAATACCGCCCGTGGCATGGGCTATCGCGGTACAACCCGCGGCCTTTACAAACCCGAGACCAATATTAAATTTGGCATGCGATATCTTGGCAAGGCTTACAGACTTGGCGGCAAATCCACTTGTGGTGCGATTTTGAAGTATAATGCGGGCCATGGGGCCAAAAAAATGAACCCGATTTCACGGCGCTATTGTAACAAGGTTCGCAAAATTATGGGCAGCTGATTTTGACACCGGGCCAAATTAGCGTATGGGTCTGCGCTAAAATGCCGGGTTGTCGGGCATAATGCGAATAGTTTGAAGGTTTTGCACGTTGAGTAACAGATTAAACAGGTTTTTGATGCTGGCAGGCCTGATGGTCGTTTTAGCCGGTTGCCAGTTGCAAAATACCGGCAACTCAAACAATTTTTTGGTAACAGGCAATAGTACCCCTGCACCGGAGGTCGAAACAACGGCTGAGGAGGATGCGCAGTTTTTGCGCCTTGCCAGTTTAACCCGGCTGCCAGTGCCCGGCTCGCGGCCCTATAATCGGGCACTGTATCAGGACGATATTGCGCTTGATATCGTGCCAAACCCTGAAATTGATGCGGTTACCGGGCAGGAGCTGGCCAGTCTTTCACCAGCTGCAAGGCGTCGCCAATCTGCTTTACCCTATTCCAGACGGTCGGTTCTGTACGATCCGATAATTCGCAAATATGCCCGCCTTAATGGCATGAATTTCCAGTTTATTCGGGCCGTGATTTTTTCTGAAAGCAGTTTCAGGGTCAACGCTCTTGGCCGGGCCGGTGAAATCGGCCTTATGCAAATCAAACCGAGAACCGCGCGGGGGATGGGCTTTCGCGGCAGCAGAAACCAGCTTTATATTCCTGAAAATAACATCAAATACGGTATTATGTATTTGAAAAAGGCGAAGGACAGAAGCGACGGTTCTATCTGCGGGACTATTTTGAAGTATAATGCCGGTCTCTATGCCAAGCGCATGAACCCGATCAGTGCCCGATATTGTGGCAAGGTCAAACGCTATATGCGTTTAACAAAACGGGCAAATTCTTAGATTTCCGATAGTTGGTGTCCGGTTTTAATTGACCCGGTCAATTCCCGACCTTACATCAGTTGTGCCAGCTGGCCGGACGGTCGCCCTGTACAATGTCGAAAGATGGTACGGGGAGGAAAGTCCGGGCTCCATGGAAACACGGTGCCGGGTAACACCCGGCGGGGGCGACCCCAGGGAAAGTGCAGCAGAAAACAAACCGCCCAGCCACATTTGTCGGGCTCGCTTTGCGAGACTGGCAAAATCGCTGGGTAAGGGTGAAAAGGTGGAGTAAGAGCCCACCGCGCAACCAGCAATGGAAGCGGCATGGTAAACCCCACCGGGAGCAAGACCGAATAGGGATAACATGGCATGCCCGCATGCCAGGCCTGTTTCCAGGCTGATTATCCGGGTAGGTCGCGATGAGGTGTCCGGTAACGGCCACCCAAGACGAATGATCGTCACGTTTCGGGGTTATCCCCGGAGCCATACAGAACCCGGCTTACAGGCCAGCTGGCATTTTCATTTTCACCCAACCATCCGGTCGGCCGTGCATTTGCGGGCTGGCGCATTCAAGTTCGTTCCATTTCTCGCTTGCGCACCGCTTCGCTAAACGTACGCTTCCTTGATTGATTGCTCAAATCTTGCGCTTCGTTGCGCTCAACCTGCAATTTGAGCTGTGCCCTGCCACCCGTTTTTTTGTTTTCAGCCCAACCATCCGGTTGGCCCAAAGCGCGTAATATTTATCGATTTTTTAATTCGCGTCGTTTAACGCCGATTTGAACATAATCCTAACCAAACCTTAAGTTTCATGATTCACAATTGGTTAACGGTAATATCTGTTGCAGAACTTAAACCATTAATATTAGGTAAATTCCATTGACCCCCATGATATCCCATGGTATCCCAAATTTGACTGATTTTAGCCCGTGCCAACCCGAATTCCGGGTCATGTCGGGCAACAAAATCGTCAGTTGTGATGACAAAAACAGAGGCAACCTGTCGTCTTTGCATTTGGGGACTGGGGCAGGCCCGCAATCCTTTAATGGGATTGCGTGTCTGGTGTGCGGAGAAGCTGATGGATCGATTTCTGTCAAACGCCATCAACAAAGTGGACAAGAAGGGCAGGGTCTCCATTCCGGCCCCGTTCCGCAACCTGCTCGAAAAGCGAAAAGAATCCCAACTTTATACATTGAATTCGATCGATATGCCTGCCATCGATGCCGGTGGCACGGATTTACTGATCACCTACGAAGAACGGATGGCGGAACTCGATCCGCTGACCGGCGCGTTCGACGATCTTTCGTTTTACTATCATGGCGACAGCGCCTGGATGAAAATCGATGGCGACGGGCGGATTGTTTTGACCGAGGCATTGCGCGACCACACCGGTATTACCGATCAGGTGGCTTTTGTTGGTCGCGGTACATTTTTTCAGATGTGGGAGCCGCAAAAATTCGCCGCTTACCGCAGCGAGGCGCGCCAGCGAATTTTGCAGATGAAGCAGCGATTGGCGCAGCAAAGCCGCGAGCAGGGAGCATAACCCGGGTGGCGGCATCTTCAGCAAACAATCACAACAGCGAAAGTTCGACCCGTAGTCGGCATGTGCCCGTGATGTTGCAAGAGGTGCTTTCTGCACTTGATCCAAAGCCCGGCGAGATTTTCATTGATGGCACGTTTGGGGCCGGTGGATACAGTTCCGCCATCCTGGAAAAAGGTGCGCAGGTTCTGGCGATTGATCAGGATCCTGAGGCCATTTCCGGCGGGGCTGCGATGGTCGCCGATGCCAATGGCCAGTTGCAACTTGTGCACGGAAAATTCAGTGAACTGGATGCACTCGCCGTCAACGCCGGTTATGATAAAGTTGATGGTGTGGTGCTGGATGTGGGGGTTTCATCGATGCAGCTTAACCAGCAGGAGCGGGGGTTTTCGTTTCTCCACGATGGGCCATTGGATATGCGCATGGCGCAATCGGGGCCGTCGGCAGCTGAACTGGTTAATGTGGCAGAGCGGACCAACCTCACCCGAATTATTGGCCTTTTGGGCGAGGAACGCCACGCATCGCGGGTATCAAAAGCCATTGTCGAGCGCCGTGATGTGCAGCCTTTTTTGCGAACTGCAGATCTTGCAAAAACCGTTGAAAAGGCCCTCGGCAAAAGCGGTAGGGGTGAACGCATACACCCGGCCACCCGGACATTTCAGGCTTTGCGGATTTTCATCAATGATGAACTGGGTGAACTGGCTTCAGCGCTGCTTGCAGCCGAACGGATTCTAAACCCCGGTGGTCGACTGGTGGTGGTGTCGTTCCATTCGCTCGAAGACCGTCTGGTCAAAAGGTTTTTTGTTGACCGCTCACGCGTGGCTGCCGGTTCGCGGCATATGCCGACTGTTGCTGATAGCCCGTCGACATTTACGCTGATCAATCGCGGCATGCAAAAACCCGGTCGGACAGAAATTGAGCAAAATCCTCGCTCGCGTTCAGCAAGATTGCGGGCGGGTGTCAGAACAGATGTGCCGGCGGTCTCAAAGGCCGATTATTCAATATTCAAGCTGCCCGACTTTTCCGGGGTGGTCGAGTTTTCAAGAAAGGGTACAGCATGATTAAAGCCAGCGATGTTGTGTTGACCGGGTTGATGATCGCCGCAGCGGTCTGGACCTTTCAAATTAAACA
>JALTNS010000113.1:0-836 GCA_027000565.1 Rhizobiaceae bacterium
TACCACCGATACGCCGGGTCATTCCAAGTATGGTGATGGGGCGGATTTTATTCTCGATACCATGCGAACGTACCCCGGCAAGGTGCGCCTTATGGCGGTGGGCAGTCTGCGCAACGAGGCCATCGCTTACCGTCGCGACCCCGACTTATTCATGCGCAAAATAGCGTACCTTTATTGGGTGGGTGGTCGGCTCGATGGCAAGGTTGAGTGCAACGTGAGCCGCGATCTTCTTGCCGCCGACATCATCATCAACGCACCCATCCCTCTGGTGTGGGTTCCCTGTATGGAGATGCACAAGCAGAAGCTGTCCGGGGCCATGGAGCAGCGCATTGCCGAGGCATCGAACCCCGCCAGCGAGTTTATCACCGATCTGATAGGCCGTTGGCGCGTGCGGCGTGGCGAGGTTTTCCTGAAAAATACGGGGCAACTGCCGGGCAATGGGAAAAATCTCTGGAGTCTGCCCGCCTTACTGCATGCGGCGGGTGAAGGGGGAGAATGGATGACCTTTGTCCCCGGTGAAGTGGGCTTTGACCGGGAGCACCTGACAAGTTTCGAGCGCCGAAAGGGGGGGCCTGATCTCATGCTGGACCAGCGGAACGCGGATGCTATCTGCGCATGGGCAACGGAATTAGTAGTCTTATATCGGCGGCGGTGATAGTGGTCCATTCTGACTTTGTGTGGAAAGGTCTTTCTAGGTTTTTCCGTTTTTGGATTGAATCTGTGTGTGCCAATTCGGTAACTTCAGTCTGTTCCATGCCCGTTGGAAGCAAATCCATTCTCCCCGATCTCAAACCAGAAGAATCAATTCATGTGCGCACGCAAGAAGACCAGAAAAC
>JALTNS010000113.1:846-1643 GCA_027000565.1 Rhizobiaceae bacterium
AACGCAAGGAAGTTACAGCACCACAGGACATCCGTGGAAAACTCATGGCGGCCTGCGAGACGCTGCCGAATTTTGAGAAAGCTGTCCTCGATGCGCTTTCGCTGCTTTATATGCCCGCAGATTGGGGCAAAGTAGTTCGGGTCCTCAAAGGATGCAACGTGCGCGATGGGAAAAATCGCATAGCAACGCGAAGCACGATTGACAGCGCGATCCGGAAACTGGCGAAGTTGGGCCTCGTCGAAAAGAATGGGCAACGTTATGCCTGCGCCCGCCCTGTGGTGGAATTACTCACACGGCGCATGGTCGAATCGGGACGATTCGAAGAGTGGGAACCTGTCATTTTTTCGACGATACCTTACGAGCGGTATTGGGGCGGACAGACGTATTTTCATTCTGTTCCTCATGCCCTGGCGCATGTGCGGCTGGCCTTTCACGCCAAAGAATTTGAGCGCCTGGATCAGGTCATAGAGGATGTGTGTGCGTGGGATGGCTATCCCGAAAACAGGCGCTACCCTTTGTCCGGTTTTATTGACAACCCCTTTGATGGGGATTGGTTCGCTCAGTTTCCTCCGGAACGTCAGGGCTATTGGCTGATCTATCTCCTTCAGGATTGCGTACGGACGGGGGCAGCGCCGGATACCTTCGTCGAGTACACCTGGCAGCATATGCCCGAGTTCACTAACGACAATCAGGCCACACTTCATTTTCTCCTTGCGGAAATTGCCCTGATGCAAGGCGACCTTGAGGAGCATCCAGCTCTCCCGAAAATCCTGCCCGATTATTACGTTGACTTATTG
>JALTNS010000114.1:0-1266 GCA_027000565.1 Rhizobiaceae bacterium
CTACAGGATATTGAAAAGGCAGATAGATGAATATGTGGGACGAATAAACGGTAGATTTGGCACAATACGCTGGGCTCCTGTGTGGTACCTTTACAGGTTTTTGCCTTTTGAAAAGTTGACGGCTCTTTATGCGTGTTGCGACGTTGCACTGATAACTCCTTTGAGGGATGGTATGAACCTTGTGGCAAAGGAGTACGTGGCCGCCAGGCGAGATGGAACCGGTGTGCTCATACTCAGCGAAATGGCAGGCGCTGCAAAGGAAATGTGCGAGGCAGTGCTTGTTAATCCCAATAACATTAAAAATATGACAGAGGCGATATACACAGCGTTGACAATGCCCAGAGAAGAACAGATAAAGCGGAACAGACGTATGCAGGAAAGGCTAAAAAGGTATGATGTGAAAAAATGGCTCGGTGATTTTATGGAAAGGCTTGAAGGTATTAAAGAAGTTCAGGATACACTGAGGGGAAAAATTCTCACATCTCATTACCGACATAAGTTAGTTGAAGAATGCGGCAGAGCGACAAACAGGATATTTGTGCTGGATTACGATGGCACCCTTGTCCCTTTCGCACGGCATCCCGAGGATGCTATTCCCGATGAAAATCTTAAAGATCTGCTTTCAGAGCTTTCAGAAGCTGGAGAGGTGGTGATTGTTTCCGGCAGGGACAGAAAAGCTCTGAGCATGTGGTTTGAAAATCTTAACATAAGTCTTGTTGCCGAGCACGGTGCCTATGTAAAACCTGCAGGAAAAAGGTGGAGGGTTATAGAAAAGCTCAGTACAGACTGGAAACAGGAGATCAGGCCGCTTCTGGAGTTTTTTGTGGTTTGATCTCCAGGGTCTTTTCTTGAGGAAAAAACTTTTTCCCTTGCATGGCATTACAGAAACGTTGAGGTTGAGATGGCAAGGGTCAGGGCTGGAGAACTCAGCGAGGCTCTCCTTCATCTTACTTCCCACATGGACGTTATGATTCTGGAAGGTAACAGGGTTATTGAAGTGAAAAACAGGGGAGTTGATAAAGGTAGAGCAGTGAAAAGGTGGCTTGAAAAGTATGACTGGGACTTTATTTTTTGTGCAGGAGATGACTGGACGGATGAATACATGTTTGAGGTTATGCCGGAACACGCGTATTCAATAAAAGTGGGAGGAGGTTTTTCCAGGGCAAAGTATCACGTGCGATCCTGGAGGGAGATAAGAGAAATACTCCACGAGATAGTCAGAAAGGAGGTCAGGTATGAGAACGCTTGAAGACTACAGAGGTATTG
>JALTNS010000114.1:1276-1633 GCA_027000565.1 Rhizobiaceae bacterium
ATGATGAGGTTTTATCACGGCTTTATAAAAAAGTAAGGCGCATGTATGGGTTGCAGGTTCTGCACATTAATTCAACGCCATTTGGCGGGGGCGTAGCAGAAATGCTCACATCTCTTGTTCCCCTTATGAATGGTGTGGGCCTTGATGCCGAATGGAGGGTGCTTCATGGAACTCCTGATTTTTTTGGTGTTACAAAGAAGTTTCACAATGCTCTTCAGGGAGGATCAATAAACCTTACGGAAAACAAAAAGAAGCTTTACATAAGGACAAATGAGGATTTTGCTTCCTACTGTAACATCAATCACGAGGTGGTTGTTGTGCACGACCCCCAACCTCTGCCGCTTGTGAGGTTTTATC
>JALTNS010000115.1 GCA_027000565.1 Rhizobiaceae bacterium
ACGAGCCTATCGCCTTCTGGATTCACCTCTATCCTACGGATATATCTCCTTATCTTCTCAAAGACCACTCCATATCTGAATCTGCTCCTGACTGCAGGAGGTATTACACGGACGGGTCTAACGACTATCTGGCTATAGGGCGTCTCTTTTAGAACCTTACTATACATAAGTCTATTCGAGGCGTATCCGGTGTATACGCCGTTCATCATCGGTGTATTGGCTGTTATGGCTATCAACTCTGGAAGATGGTTCCTCAAGTGGTTCGCGACATAATTCAGCATATTCAACGCAGGTCTCTGCATACCCTCCTCCTTAAACGAGATGTTTATATGTGTTCCATTTATAGGTAGGGGAGCGCTCTGTATTGGATGCATACTTAGATAACCTAGTATGAGACCGTTTTCTTCTGCATTCTGCCCAAGTATTTCACGGCTGAACTTAATTGTCTCCAGTAACTCTGGTAATGGGAGAGGCCTCGTGACATATTCGATCTGAGTCGGGCTGGGCTCCCACTGAAGCCCCATCAGCCTCCTTCTAATATTCATTAGAAATTCCTTATCATTCCTCAGTTTCTTAAGGAGACTCTCAGCAACTCTATATGCATGTGGTGTGAGAAATCCTTCGTCATTCAGCGTAAAGGCTTCCTCCTCAATACCTATGTAGAACTCGTATTGATCAAGTAGTCTCATAGACATCTTAAGCCACCTCCATGATAAACCTTGAAATAGCCTTGACGAGTTTTCTCTTCTTCCTCTTTCTCGCAGAGTAGCTTATCTCTAGCTGGAGAGCCTCGTTCCTACCCGGTAGTGAGTGATATCTTATTATATCGCCTCCAGAAAGCCTAATGTCCTCGTATTTGTAGGTGATTCTATATTCATCCAATATCTTAATCAGTTTCTTAAGTGTCCTGTTGGAGGCAGTCATTCCATTAGCCCATCCAATCTCGATATCAACATCCTCCTCCTCTTTTCCATGGAGGTCTATTAATATCCTTATATTCTCCTCTCTAATGACCTTACTTATCATCCTCCTATATGGTGTGAGCCTAGAATAATCTCTATTATAATCTATATAGACCCTGGATATAGTGCTATATATTAGGTGGCACTGGGTCTCCGACGCTATTTCCCTGCCAAGTGGGAGAGTTCCCTTGTCATGCATAGGGGGCTTTGCATGTGGGATGCTTATTAGACAGGCCTTGGATCCAGGTATGTATCTATAGCCTTTAACCAGCTTCTCAATTGGATATGTGAATAAGATATTTGGTGGCTTCGTAGATGCTACTTTACCGCCTGCACCGGTTGATATGGCTTCACTTATCTCCATAATACCCTTTTCAATCGAGCTACTAAGCTCCCGGATATATTCTAGGATCTCCCCTTCCTTGGGAATATCATCTAATAGATATGGGCCTATGGGAAAATACCTATGCACCACATTCTCCTCATGTGGAATGCTGCTGATTATCTTTATCTCTTCCTTAATCCTCCTATATAGGTTATTCAAATCCTCAGGGTCTCTCTTTCTAACAAGTATCTCCTCAAACTGGTTTAGCAAGGCATATAACCTAATCGCCTGAACAATGGGCTTTATATCTATATCGCTCTTCTCCGGATAATGTATGAAGCTC
>JALTNS010000116.1 GCA_027000565.1 Rhizobiaceae bacterium
CTGATATTCATATCCCAAAAGACCGAACATCGCACGGCCGCGGCCGGTTAGATCGGACGCGATTTCACCCTCATGGATTATGTATGCTAAACTAGATTGTTGGCCCATTTATGACATCTTGACCAACGCCAAACCCTTTATTGAAACATCACGAGATCATGACTGATAACCAACGGTACTCCGTCACTACGAAATATATCCTAATCACTGCCATCGTGCTTTTCAGCATGATGATCCTATCCTCCGGCTGCTTTGCGTCCGGATTTGCTGTGGGGAAAAACGTGTTTGAAGAGCCAAACACGGCGCAGCCGGTTCCCATAGACGCCCTAGAAAGCGGAGAGGCTGTCCGCACTGTGCCCCCGCCCGACAATTTCGATATTTTCTGGGACGCGCTGAAATTGCTCAATGAAAATTACGATGGCGACGTTCCCCAGGGCCGCGATGTCACCTACGCTGCCATACAGGGGTTGCTCCTTCATGTCGAAGGCTGTGGCGCCAATGGTAAACCTCCTGCCGAAATCATTCAGATCACTGGCGCCAAAACCCCCTCCGATGCGCCTGATAATTTCCAATTCTTCTGGACGACCGTAAATCAGCTTTACCGCGATTGTCCTGACGTCATGCCCGAAGAGACTTCAGAACTTACATATTGGGCGGCGAATGGCGTCATCAATCGTCTTGGCGATCGCTACACCATGCTCTTGCCCCCCAGGATCGCGGAAGATTTCCGCATTGACATGGAAAGCAGCTTCGAGGGCATTGGCGCATTGGTCGAGCCGGTGGATGAGGAAAAACGCACAGGCGTACGCATCGTTCATCCATTTGAGAATTCTCCGGCAGAAAAGGCTGGATTGCGCCCGGGCGATGAAATCATCGCCGTTGACGGCAAAGATGTCACCGACATGATCCTGGACGAGGCTGTGGGATTGATCCGCGGGCCCGCTGGCAGCCAGGTGGTACTCACCATCAAACGCGAGAACGAAGAGCCCTTTGACGTCACGATCACTCGGGCGAGGGTCGACATCCCCGTCATCGAATCGAAAATGCTTGATGACCAAATTTTCTATATCAAGCTCTATGAGTTCTCCGATCCATCCAAGAAGAAAATGGAAGAGGCATTGAAGCAGGGACTGTCAGAGGGAGCGAAAGCCATCGTGCTTGACCTGCGCGGCAATCCTGGCGGACGGTTAGACCGCGCAATCGAAATCGCCAGCATGTTCATCAAAGAAGGCGTCATTGTCAAAGAGACCGGGCACCGCAATATCGACCATGAGGCAACGGGCGACATGATTGTACCCAAAGACATCCCAGTGGTGGTTCTGGTAGATGGCGGGAGCGCCAGCGCCTCAGAGATCGTGGCGGGCGCATTGCAAGATTACAAACGCGCGCTTCTTATTGGCGAACAGACCTTTGGAAAAGGCTCCGTGCAAACCCTCTTCGATCTGAAAGATGGCTCCATGCTGCGAATTACTTCAGCCCATTGGTACACCCCTAAAGGACGACAGATCAACGGCGTCGGCCTCAGACCTGATCTGGTCGTATCACCTTCCTTAGACACCAACGAGGACTTACAGCTCGATGCAGCCATCGAATATCTGAAAAAACAGATCGATCGCTCACCCTGATGAT
>JALTNS010000117.1 GCA_027000565.1 Rhizobiaceae bacterium
TTCTATGCATGTTTATCATTATGCCAACTATGAGATTGCGGCGATCCGTAAACTGATGGGGCGATATGGCGTGTGCGAAGAAAAAGTTGATAACTTGCTGCGCAACAATGTTTTTGTTGATCTGTTCAATGTCATCCGGCAAGGCGTAATGCTTGGAACCCCGAATTACTCCATAAAAAGTATCGAGCTAATATATCGTGATAAACGCTCTACTGAAGTGGGAAGTGGTGGCGACAGCATCATTGTATATGAAAATTGGCGCGAAAATCCTGATGGAGATACATGGCAAACCTCTGAAACCTTAAGGTCTATTCGAGATTATAATATTGATGATTGCAACAGCACCCAAGAGTTGACCTTTTGGCTTCGAGAGCTACAGGCCCAAAATGACATCCGATATTCAGGCCCCGAGGGTGAAGGGGAGAAGGAGATATCTGAGGAAGTCACAGCATTGACGCTGTTACGTGACCAAATTTTGGCACGGGCAGAGGCGTGTCGATCAGAAAACGAAAAACATAGTATTTTGCTTGAGACTCTGGCTTGGTCGCTTGAATTCCATCGCCGAGAAAGCAAACCAACCTGGTGGCGCTTTTTTGACCGAATGGGTTGGTCATCGATGGAATTGCATGACGATATGGATTGCTTGGCAGGCGTAACAAGAACGTATACTCCAGCAACAAAAGCTTCATCACGCAAAAATGCGACAACCCTTTGGGAATATGCGTTTGATCCAGATCAGCCCTTCAAGGGCCGAGCGAAAACATTTTCCGTTTTAGGTGAAAACAAATTGAAGGTGCGTGTTGAAGCGTACGACCCTGAAAAGGGGATAATTACGTTTAAAAGCTCCAAGAAAATTCCTGATATTATTGACCTTATTCCTGATGAAAACATTAGGGCATTCCCAATACCGCATAGTATTAAAATGGTTGTTGAAAATTTGCTGGCGACGGACTTTAGGCCCTGTGCTATTGCCGACTTTTTAACGCGGTCGCGGCCTCGTGTGTGTGGGAATCCCTGTGGGGCTCTGGTTCCCGAGGACGGTGACCTCCTTCAAAATATCATCTCGACGGCGGTAAACTTAGATAGAAGTTATTTATGTATTCAAGGCCCCCCCGGTGCAGGGAAAACATATACCGCAAAGCACATTATTGGTGAGCTTTTAAAACAAGGTAAGCGCGTTGGAATTTCCTCAAACAGCCATAAGGCTATCTTAAATTTGATGAAAGGCGTCGCTAGTTATGTGGAGGAGCAAGGGATTAAATCATCCTTAGTGAAGGCAGGAGGTGACAAGACTGATCCAATTTTTGAAAAAGACAATGTGCACTATATTCAGAATGTAAAAGCGCTGACCATAGAAGATAACTTGTGTTTTGGCGGCACCGCTTGGGCGTTTTGTGATGACGTAGCTGAAAACCAATTTGACTATCTTTTTATCGACGAGGCCGGGCAGGTTTCTGTTGCAAACTTAATAGGTATGAGCCGGTCCGCTGAAAATATCATTTTGATGGGTGACCAGATGCAATTGGGCCAGCCTATTCAGGGTTCACATCCCAAGGAAAGTGGCATGTCTATCCTCGAGTATTTGCTGGAAAATCAGGCTACTATTTCAGACGATCTAGGAA
>JALTNS010000118.1 GCA_027000565.1 Rhizobiaceae bacterium
TTGTCCATCTCGAGAATTGCCAGCTTACCACCTACAAGGGCGATTATGATTTTTTCGAAAAAACCCGTTCTGAAAAAATGTTGCTGCAATCAAAAATGAAGGTCAAGCAGGACGCCAAGCGTAAGCACATGGAAGCCTATATCGACCGCTTTCGTTATAAAGCCTCCAAGGCGAGGCAGGCCCAAAGCCGGATCAAGGCTTTGGAAAAAATGCAGGTAATTGCAGCCGTCAGTGAAGCCCGCGTTGCTCCAATTTCTTTTCCTAATCCGCAGCGTGACGCGGCCTCTCCGATTATTGCCATGGACAATGTGGCGGTTGGTTACGAACCGGGCAAACCGATCCTCAAGGGGCTTGATTTGCGTATTGATGCTGACGACCGGATAGCCCTTTTAGGTGCCAATGGTAACGGCAAATCAACATTTGCCAAATTGATCGCCAACCGGCTGGAAACCCAGGCAGGAAAAGTCACTCGGGCCGACAAGTTGCGTATTGCGATGTTTGCCCAGCATCAAATGGACGACCTGGTGCCGGAAAACACCGCCTATGACCATGTGCGCGCCCTGATGGTTGGCGAACCCGAAGGCAAGGTGCGGGCACGGGTTGCGCAAATCGGTCTTGGCACTGAAAAGATGGATACCAAGGCTAAGGATCTGTCGGGCGGAGAAAAAGCCCGGTTGTTGTTGGGCCTTGCGACCTTTCACGCTCCGCATCTGCTGATATTGGATGAGCCAACCAACCATCTTGATATTGATAGTCGCGAGGCGCTGGTGATGGCGCTCAATGCATATAAGGGCGCGGTCATTCTGATTTCCCATGACCGTTCGCTGGTCGAGGCCAGCGCCGAGCGGCTGTGGCTGGTTAATGGTGGAACTGTTCAGCCCTATGACGGCGACCTTGATGATTATCGCAAACTGATTTTACGCGGCCCGGTTATGCCGGAAGCCGTTGTTGTCGAAGGTGAAGATACACCAAAGAAAAGCAATCTTTCCGGCAAGGAGCGGCGAAAACTTGCTGCTGCCCGGCGGGTTGAGCTGGCCCCGTTGCGCAAGAAAATCAAAGCACTTGAAGCAAAAATTGAGACCGCGCAAAAAGAGCTTGTCACACTTGGCGAAAAAATGAGCACCCCCGCGGTGTTGCAGGATAGCGACAAAATGGTTGAACTGTCTAAATCGCGTGGCGCGCTGGAGAAGTCAATCGAAACCCTTGAAGCAGAGTGGATGGAACTTTCCGAACGTTACGAGATTGAAAAGGTCGATTTTTGAGGGTTTCAAACTAGCCCCAACACCGTGGATAGGCCGGTCAGGAGGGCATAGTGACCAATAGACTGTTTCACTTTTTTACGGAAACAGTCAGGCCGCAAGGCGGCCCGGCGCTTGTGCGCCGCCCCCGCGGAGGCCGTGCGCAGCACGAATGGCCGTGAGCGAATTAAGTCGAGAGTGATTCCATCAAATGATCAAGCGCTCTGGCAAACATTCAGCTATTCATTGGCGTCGCGTTCCCGCAAATAATATAACAGGTCGAGAGAAGGCGCATCGCCAGCTATCTGGGTCAAGAGGCAGTGCAACTGGCCCCGGTGATGGGTTTGATGATTAAAGAAGTGAGCCAGTGCAGGAGACAGTGGCTGGGTAATATTTGCAGGGTTCACAATGGTACGATAGGTGAAATTGGCTGTGAAATCTTCATCATTCAGACCAGAAACATAGTCTATTATTTCACCGTCCATTTGCTGTCTGGCTTCCAGCAGTGCATTAAATTCCTCCTGTAAAATTGCATCAAGAGACTGGATTTCAGTGGCAAGGGAACGAAATCTGTTCATCCAGATCGTATCACCGACCAGAATATGATTAAGAGTTGCATGAATTGAACCAAAGAAAGCACCGCGTTCCTCGCGCCTTTGTTGGTCAGTCAGTTTTGATGATGCGTCGTACAAAATTTCATTAGCCCAACGATTATAGGCGGCAAACATCGAATAATGATCTTTCATGACTTGTTCCTTTTCGGCCGCGGGTTTAACGTCCGGCTTGGTTTGAAATGTATCGGGATAAGCAGATGACAATATTACTATACGAGTTGTGCGGTGCCGATGAAGAAATTTTGTTCAGCCCGCATTGCTGGAAAACACGGATGTCGCTTGCTCACAAGGGATTGGAGTTTCAATCCGTTCCCACATCTTTCACAGAAATTCCAGGCATCGAAGCCGGAAAAGCCAAATCTGTTCCGCTGTTGAAGGACGGTGATACCATTGTTGGCGACAGTTTTGAAATTGCAAAATATCTCGATAAAACCTATCCCGATACACCGAGCCTTCTGGGTGGCAAGGAAGCGATAGCGTTGACCAATTTTGTCATTAACTGGTCGCAAAGCCAGTTGCACCCGCTTATCGGTGGATTGTGCATGAAAGATATCCACGACATTCTGGCCGATGTAGATCAGACCTATTTTCGCAAAGACCGCGAAGCAAAAATCAAGATGACTCTTGAAAACCTGCATGACGGCCGCGAAGTCAAAATAGATATGTTGCTTAAAGCGTTGTTACCATTGAAACTGTTGCTCAAAAACCAAAGCTATATTGGCGGCGACACGCCTAAATTTGCAGATTATGTGGTGTTTGGTGCGCTGCAGTGGTTGCGTATTACCTGCACCATTCCGGTCTTGCCACAGGAAGGGGAAGTTGCCGAATGGTTTGACCGGTTGCTTGATATGTATGAGGGCATGGGACGGGCGGCCAAGGCCGGGGTTTAGGGGCAGGTTCATTAGGCTCATACAATTCTATCTGAAAAAAAGAATTCAAATGAAGGAGGCAAAGCTTCAGGACAGATCGGGATCTTTTAGAGCATTTGTTGCATTCGCAAGCGTACTTGTCTCCAAACCCTCCGGGCGCGATCAATTTGCCCGCTGAATAAGTCATAAGATTTTGATAATATTGATATTACCGGCAATATTTCTCCTGTTCAGTGAACAGATTTGTTGGCGTAGAATGAATGGTATCAATGAGTCTTGACCCTGGGTTCAGCCTCTAATCCATAGAACTCCCCCTTGCGAAACAGGGCATGAGCCGCTATAGCCTCGCCGACAAAGGCGCGGCAGATTTGGTGCGCCCCCAGTTCCCCAACAAATCAGATACAGGAGCCAAAAATGGCAATCGAACGCACCTTCTCCATGATCAAACCGGACGCCACCAAACGCAACCTCACCGGTGCCATTACTGCAAAACTCGAAGAGGCTGGCCTGCGGGTTATCGCGTCAAAGCGCGTATGGATGAGTCTTAAGCAGGCAGAAGGGTTCTATGCTGTTCATGCCGAGCGACCTTTCTTTGGTGAGTTGACCGAATTCATGTCATCCGGCCCAACCATTGTTCAGGTGCTGGAAGGTGAAAATGCCATTCTCAAGAATCGTGAAGTCATGGGTGCAACCAATCCCGCCGATGCTGACGATGGTACAATCCGCAAGGAATTTGCCCTTTCGCTCGGTGAGAATTCGGTTCATGGTTCTGACGCTCCGGAAACCGCTGCGGAAGAAATTGCCTACTGGTTTTCCGGCATCGAAATTGTCGGCTGATCAAGGCCAGTGGTAAGGATGGTTTCTTAATTGTCAATCGGACGATGTTCGATAAATTACGGCGCTTTTTCTGCGCCGTTTTTTTATAGATTGCACTAACATTACAAAAGTTTAATATTCACAGCATTCTAATTGCAGTTTACTTGATCGATATCAATCAACAAAATAACAACTTCCGCAATATTTGCAATTATCAACCATACAGTGTTGGCAAGGTTTTGTGTAATTCGCGAGCGCTGGCCATCAATCTGAAAATCAGGAGAATTTAATGAAAAATCTTGCCACACTTTCACTGCTCAGCGCGTTGGCCCTGTCCGTTACCGGGGGTGTGGCCAGTGCTAACAGCGATACCGGCGCGGAGGAAAAAGCCAAACCCCTTGAAGGAATGCTGCTGCCATTTATGAGTCCTGCCAAGGGCCGCAAATTGTTTGCCAGCAAGGGCTGCGTCGTTTGTCACGCAATCAATGGTGTCGGCGGTGAAGATGCGCCCGCGCTTGATGTTACGACCATGCAACCGATCATGGATCCGTTTGATTTTGCCGCCAAGATGTGGCGCGGAGCCGGCACAATGATTGAAATGCAGGAAGACGAACTTGGAGAGCAAATTGAGTTTTCCGGTGAAGAACTGGCAAATATCATCGCCTTTGTTCATAGCGCTGAAGAACAAAAGAAGTTTACCATGGAAGATGTTCCACCAAATATTGCCAAACTGATGGCACATCTGCCCGATGAAAGCGAAGAGCACGAAAAAGAAGAACATGATTGATGAGGGGTAATCTCTGGGGGCCATTCTGAAACGACCATATCAGGAGGCGCTACCATGAGCACCAAAACAGTAACAATCACGACGGCGATAGATGGCAATAGTACCAACCGTCGTGATTTTCTTTTCATAAGTACAGCCGCTGTTGCAGCGACAGGTACGGCGATGATTGCCTGGCCCTTTATTGACAGCCTTAATCCGTCTGCGGATACAAGGGCACAGGCGAACATTGATATTGATATCAGCCAGATTGAAATGGGTCAGCGCGTAACTGTCAAATGGCAGGGGCGTCCGGTTTTCATTGTCCGTCGCACTGCCGATCAAATCGCGGCAGCAAAACTAGACGACAACAACTCTGGACTGATTGATCCGGCGACAGATGCTTCGCGTGTTCAGCAGGAAGAATGGTTGATTGTTATCGGTGTGTGTACCCATCTTGGCTGTATTCCGCTTGGTCAAAGCGACGGCGAACCGCTTGGAAAATACGGCGGCTGGTATTGTCCATGCCATGGTTCGGAATATGATATTTCCGGGCGGGTTCGCCGTGGGCCTGCTCCAAAAAATCTTTATTTGCCACCTTATGAATTTAAGGGCAACGGCATTGTTTCGATTGGTTAATCTGAAATATTCTATTCTGTCTCGTTGACTTAAATCAATGAAACACTGTCAAAATAATGCTTCAGGTGGTCTACGCACAAGATCAAGTATCCGGAGGCTGCCGATCATCAATGAGTATTTCAGACAAAATAATGCCTATTACCATCGGCGGGTTTGTTTTGCTCGGTATTGGTATAATGGCCTATCGCGCCATATCACCGGACACCACGCGAGCAGCTGGATTCAAAGTGCCAACACTTTCGGCCCAGGCCGTCGAAGGACAGGTCGCTTATGATTCAAACTGCGCCCAATGCCATGGGAAAAACGGTGCCGGAAGCGACAAGGGGCCGCCGCTGGTGCATGATACCTACAATCCAGGCCACCACCCGGATGGGGCGTTTTTCAGGGCAGCGCGACAAGGTGTTCGCTCCCATCACTGGCGATTTGGTAATATGCCACCAAGACCCGGAGTTACAGATCAGCAATTGCTCGATATCGTTCGATATATTCGCGAGATGCAAGAGGCCAACGGTATATTCTCCCGACCCCACAATATGTGATTAAAAATATGGCGTTGTTGGTACCTGTTACCGCATGCGGCAATAATCCACGTTCGCTCAATTGAGATTGCTGATATGGCTTCATCAACTCAACTAGGTGATGTATGAAGATTCAGCTGACCAAATCACAACGTATATTATGGGCCGCGGCGGGCGTTGCGATCGTCGGTTATCTCGGGCTTTTTATCTGGACTGAGACAAGCCGCCAGGATTTGCAAAATAACCCGCGAGTTGTCGCCGACAACAAAGTCATTCTGCCTGATTTTCAATTGCTTGATCATACCGGTGCGTCGGTTGACATTAAAAAATGGCGCGGCCAATGGTTGTTGGTATTTTTTGGCTTCACCAATTGTCCAGACGTCTGTCCAACAACCCTTGCAGAAATGACAAGCGTTATTAATGCGCTGGGCGATGATAGCAGCAAGGTGAAACCGCTGTTTATCTCAATCGATCCGGAGCGCGACCGGGTTGCTGAAATGGCTGAATATGTTGCAGCCTTTCATCCATCGATAACCGGGTTGACCGGTACTTCCGAGCAGATCGCGGCGGCGGCGAAGAACTTTCGTGCTTTCTACGAAAGGCAAAATCAGGAAAGTGCGCCTGATGGTTACACAATGGCCCATACATCGGCGATTTATCTTGTCACACCTAAGGGTCAGTTTGAGCGTTTGTATTCTTTTGGCACCGGGGCAAAAGAGATACTCAATGATTTAAAAGCCCGACTGTAGGTTCATTATGCCGATATTTTTATGCCGATATTTACGGGGCATTTTGCCTTTGCTAATTTTGCCAATGTTGCAGTTTACGGCGGCTCAGGTTGCTTTTTCTCAGCAACTGATCATCGAGAAACCTTGGGCGCGAGCATCTATTGGAACCAAAAGACCGGGTTCGGTATTTATGACTATCCGCAACACCGGAACTGCTGACGATGTTCTGGTTGCGATTGACACACCGCAGGCGAACCGGGCTGAGGTCCACCGCACAAGCAATGACAACGGGGTGGCCTCAATGTCGCCTGCCGGGCCGGTAAAATTACCCGGTGGCGGCAAGATCATGCTTGCACCGGGCGGGTTGCACATCATGTTGATGAAACTCAATAGACCACTTGTTGAAGGCAGCACTCTGCCACTGACCTTGATATTTAAGCAGGCCGGTCGAACTGGTATCGAAGTGCCAGTTCTTGGTGCAGGTGCACTTGGTCCTGCCGATTAATTCCTCCTGACCGACCATCGGATAAAATCATGCCAAACCTGATTACTCTCCTGATTGCCGCTTTCACCTTTCTTGTGTCAGCCATTGGTGCCGCACAAGCTCATTCGCTTGAATATGTTGAAAAACAGCGGTTGGAAAACGGCAATCAGTATCGTTTTTTCGACCGCAAATTCCCTGACTTTACCTATTTTAATCTTGACGGAGCCAAAGCCCCGCTTGCCCAATTCAGGGGCAGGATTATCATTCTGCAAAATGTCGAGGCCAACTG
>JALTNS010000119.1 GCA_027000565.1 Rhizobiaceae bacterium
ATCGACTTATTCCCACCTCTTACTTAATTTCTGTTTCAGAGACTTTCGAGACGAGAGATCGCAAACTTGGTCTCTGGGTAATCCAGAGATCACCTCTGTCAAGCCTCTGGTGTGGGTGGGTGGGGTAAATCTTTCCTCCATACTTTACGTTCTTACGTCACTACGTTCCTAGAACTACTAGTATGGAGGTTCGATTTACAAAATGAACAACTATAGCAACTCTCTTGACAGTCACTAAAAGTTTCTCAATAATAATAATCAAACACCATCTAATTCTATGTGTTCAAAACATGTCCGCATAAGACTTCTTTCTCGTGCGCTTCGCACCATCCGGCACCGAGAACCGTCGCTGGGTTTGTTCGTCCCATGACGCCGCAAACTCCGCTGTCGACATGAGCAAGCCGGTCTCGCCATCAACCCTCTCCTCTACCAGCTCTGACTCCAGCGCCTCAAGAGCCCGGTCAGCCGTGTCACGTTCCTCTTCCTCCTCCTCTGAATCCGGCTCGTCATCTTCATCGTCAGGAACCAGTTGAGTCAGACCAACCTCATCATCTTGTGGGTCATACTCCTGTAACTCCTGTTCCCACCTCGCAGGGTCCACAACAGGAACCGTGTCAGTTTCGGGCATGTTCATGTTCTGAACTCTCCTCACCAACTCTTCTCCGTCTTGGAGGTTCACCGTATCTGATACCTGACCCTGCGCTCGTTGCAGGCCCGCTGTAAAATCCACCGTAACGTGTTGCAAGTACGCCTTGACAACTGTCGATACCTCCGACCATCCCCCATATTTACACACAATGGGAAGGGGTACCCCGTTAAGCACGGCTTGAGTAGCTCCACCTGCTCGAAGGGAATGCCCTGAAAAGGGGCGGTCACTTTCATCTTGCTCAATGTTCATCAACGCCCTCTTGTTCAGAGCTCCTACTGTGGCCGCTTTGACAGATTTCCTGGCATGGCTCTTCGACGTTCCCGTGACCAGCGTGACTGGTATCGAACCATCATCCTCGTCACCATTCCACACCACTTGTCGCAGCACCATCCACATCCATGTCCATCTCACAGGAGAAACAGTCACGTCCAGCCCGGTGGCGAGATGAATCCTCCTCCAACCCGTCTTGGATTTCGTAACCAAAAACAGTTCCTCTGGACATCCCACGTCTGATTCCATCATCACACCCCTGCCTAACTTCTCCAGCTCCTGGTTGCCCGGCATCTTACGCCCAAGACTGAGGCCTCGTACGAGATCCCTCACATCAAAGATCTTTGCCATCGCCCTCCGCGTTTTCAATACATTGGCTAGTGCCGCCTGCCCTCGCAGTCTCCCCACTGCCAACACGGCCCGCGATATGCAGCTTGCTCGTCCCATTCCAAAGAACCCAATGAGCAAAATCATCACGTTTCTCATCATAGTCAAGTCCGTCATGAGCAAAGGCAATCCCTGTGACCACCTCCAAACCATCCTTCCCACACCAATGGCGGCGCCTCTGGTTAGATCCTTAATCAGTCCCTCTAACTGTTTCCAGAGGACAGGTACGGTGTGATGCACCTCTACCTCATCCACTTGCTTCTTCCACTTCTTGAGTAAAAGCCTCCACGTCCCTGCGTCCAAGGAAGGTCTTGTTTGGAGCACCGTGACCCTAAGACGCTGATAGGCTGCAGCTGCCAACAACGCCTTTCGGGCTCCGGCCGCTTGACCACGCCCATCATCACCCCCCGGTAACCCCTCAACGTGTCGTAGTTGGACTCTGAAAAGGGCATTTACTAATACCTCCCCCGGGACCGGCCAGTCGCAACTTTCCCAAGGGCTGCCTGTTACCTCTTCAATCGCCACCAGCAAGTTCACTAGCGCCCTATTGTACGACGTCAGTGTCGTGTTCACATCCACAGGAACCACAATGTTCTTCAAATCTTGAATGCACACACCGAATGGTCTCCCTGCCACAAGAAGGGGACTTCCCCAAGCCCGTCCGTCCCAAAGGGAACCGAGGAGTTCTCGCTGTCCATCACCGTGCCCATGTTCACCTGCTCCGGGTCCACCGTTGCTGAGCCCCGCGCCATCTGTTGAAGGCTCATCCACCACGCCATACGTTTCCACACTGGGGCTATCAGAATGACCGTCCTTCTGTCTCCGCGGCTCTTCCACTGGCGGAGCTCCGCGCTCAGCTTGGCTACCACTCGTGACATCATCGCCACTGGTGGACCCAACCACACCACCTCCTTCGGCGGGCCGGCCTGGATCCATGGCCTGGACATAGCGTCTCTCCTCTCCGGTTCTGAGTGGAATCGGGTCGTCCAATCTTTCACGTCTGTCCTCCTGTCCGCCTCGTTGAGAGTCAAGAAGTACTCGGCGTGCAGCACCGGGTCCTGATCCGTCACGAGAGCCTTCATCAAGTAACGCTTGTGCTCCGCCGCGACCTCCCAGTCCTGTCCAGCTTCTTCCCTGAGGATCGTCCCCGGGTACCTGGATAGAGTGTCCGAGGCTCCGTTCTCCACCCCCGGGATGAACGTCGCCGTGACGGAGATGTTCCATCTCTCCATGAGACAGATGAACTCCTTCATCACGCTCGCCATCGCCTGTGACCTGGAAGCCAGCTTGTTGATGGCCGTCTTGGTTGCCGTGTTGTCCGTTTCGAACTTCACTAGGCTGTGTTGCCATTGGCTGCCCCACAGTTTGAGGGCCTCCAGGCATGCCGTCAGTTCCTTCTCCGTGATATGGATCTGGGCCGCTTCCGAGAGAATCTCTTGAGACATCATCCCTTGCGCCCTCGACCACTCCTCTACCACCACCGGATCCAGTGTCACTCTGTCGACCAGCCGGTCTTGTTCTTTTGACCATTCTCCACCTTCGCTCCTCCTCCACAGTGCCCCGTACGCGAAGTCCGAGGAATCCGTCTGTACGAGAATGTTCGGCTGGCGAGACTGCTTGAGGAACGTCCTGTCCTGTTGCATCATCATCTCCATCCAGCAGTCCATGTCCCTCTTGGCTGCGTCCGTCATCTCGAAGAACACCTCGTCCCTCATCAGAGACTGCGTCGTCTCCCTCTGCAGTCGTCTCACCCACGGTTGCCTTTGCAGAAGAGTGTTGATGTGTGCTACCTTGCCAAGGAAAGACTCCACTCTCGTTGGGTCGATTACCTTCTTGGTCGTTAGAGCGGTCCACTCCCGGCTCATCGCCTCCTTCCTCCTGGAGGAGACCCTTGCTCCCAAGGCTCCGTCCTTCAACAGAATCACTGTCCAGCCTATCCAGACCAACTCTCCTCCAACCCCGCCAACGTTTCCTGAGTCCTTTGTGGGGTGGAACTCGGCGCCGTTCAGGCGGGCCCAGGCCATCACTCGTTCGATGCCGGCCGGTGGCCCGAAGAAATAAATGTCGTCGAGATAGACGAGACAAAATACTCCCACTGCGGCGGCGGCGGCCGCCAATGGCTCGATTGACTTTTGAAAAGACCAAGGCGATGGTGAGGCCCCCATGCTCAGCCTCGTCCATCTGTATCCTCTCATCGTTCCTCCCTCGTCGGGCCAATAAAACCCAGTCCACTTCTTCGACCTGCTGTTCAACGCTGCCTGGTAGAAGCCCCTCCGCAGATCCACCACCCTCATCACCCACCCCTCCTTCCATTGTGGTGCCGATTGGAGCAATGTCCGAATCGAGGGAAGTCGAAAGTGTGGGGGAGGGTGGACTGCCTCTTGGGACAGACTGTGCATATTTGCTATCAGCCTGTACTCCTGAGGAGAAGAGCCCGGCTTTGGAATCGCCCTGAGGCTTGAAACCCAGGCCAACTCCCCTTCTCCTGCTTCCTCCACTGTCCCGTCCTGCAACAACTGTGTCACGATCGGCGAGACGGCTGCCCGTTGCTCCGCGCTTACATGGAAGTAATCCCTCTTCTCGTACGAAGGGTCGTTCAAGGGTGGTGTTCCTGGACTCCATTGGAAGCCGACGTCCCAGTCGTGTTTCTTCGTAGCCTCCCCCTTGGCCCTGATGTCCCAACCATTCCTCACGTTGTACGCGTTCGAAGGAGCGATCCAGCCCTGCTCCACAAACCAATCCCACAACACTCCCGTCTCGAGTTTGCCCGGCTTTACCGCCGCCACCGCCCTCGGCGAGAGAGGCGGTGTCACTACTTCCCCCGAGTGGTCCAAGTGGCTGATTGCCGCCCTGGAAGTCTCCGGAAAAACCCTTTAAAGCCGAGTAGGATTGAGTGTTTGATGTATTTGTTGCAGCAGCTGAGGCTCCACCTCTGGCTCCTCCTCGTCCGCCTCGTCCGCGACCACGGAAAGAGGCACTGGCGTTGTACCCTCCTCGTCCCCCAGTCGGGATGGGTGAGGGGTTGTGTTTGGCCCCGTACCCCGGTTGCCCACTGCCCCTTCTAGCACGGGCTGTCGGCATCGCCAGGTTGCGCTTGAGCTTGTCCAGGTAGGTTGTGGTGGTCGTCAGAGGAAGGGAGGTGCCTGGGATCACCCCGTGGCCTGCCAACTTACTCAAGTTGGAGTCCACCGTGGACTTGATCGCCTGAGTCGCTTGTTGGGCTTGCTCATTAGACATTGGCAGCTGAAGCGCCCTTCTCACGAGTCGTTCTGACATGGCAGTGAAGTCGTGGTTGCCAATAGTCCTGTAAAGAAACTGGGACATCATGCCGAGCTGCTTAATAGTGGCCTCCATTGAGTCCACCATCTCCGCCGCCGTCATTTCGCCCTTGGCTCCCCTCGCTGCCCATGCCTTGTCCAGGGTACCCGCGGCCAGGCTCGTCATTGCCACCGCCGTGCGTCGAGCACTGTCAAGGACCTTCCGGTTCTCCTCCGCCTCGTAGAAGGTGGAGATGTACGGGATGAGGCCGTCGGCCCTGGACTGCTGCGAGCGTCTAGCATTGTTGCGGGCCTCACATGCTCCCTTGTTCCACAGTCCATCCACTATTCCAGTGTGGCTATCGGAGTAGAGGTTGTAGCTCGCTCTGGTCCATTCACTTGCATCGTCGGAAAATTGACCTGTCTGCAGCAACGGCTCACTAGCCAGGAATGGCACTGTCAGGCGTGAGGCCTTCACTATGTGATCGATCAAGTGTTGCATCGTCTTCATGTCGTGTTGGTCCATGACCAGTGGTAACAGCGAAGGTGGATCCATGGCTTGGGTCGGTGCTCGTGACGAAGCTGTTGTCGTTGCTCGTCCACCTTGTCTCGTTGAACGGGAAGCCCACGCCCCCTTTGGCACAGGCACCTCCGTCAGGGGAGCACCATGCTCCTGCCCAGCAGCATAAGCATGGTAACCATCAACCGCTTCCTTTCTCCAGGCTAGAGTCTGATCTGTTGGTAAGTCCTGTCGTGTCGGGGCTCCCTCTCGACTCCACCCAATTGGTGATGCCATCAGGTCTGCCTCGTCCAGGAGTCGGTTAAGAACTGGGTGTTGACCCGTGAGCATAGCCACTTTGGTCTTGAGTTCACGACTCATCTCCACTTGCGGGTCCGCCCACCCTACCTCTTGTCCAATGACGTCAGAGGGGTAATGGTAGGAGTTGGACACTTCTAGTTGTGACACCTGTGCCGCGAACCTCCGGCGAATCATCATGACTCCACCATAATCCGGCTGACCCTGGGTCGGTTGGACTGAGGCCTTTGGAAGAGTCGATGCCACATTTTGGGGTAGGCTGCCAGAGGCGAGCCGGAACGGTCCCCCTAAATGTGGTGTCGGCAAATGCGGAGTCGAGGCAAATGGTGCTGTATCGCCAAGGCTCAGACCAATCCTGCTCCGCGCCGCAACCAGGTCGGACACGACGCTGGCCAAGTTACGATTTGTTTTGAGCATCGCAGTAAGTGTACCTCCTGCGGCTCGGATGATGCTCTCCTGGGCTTCCAGGTGGTCAATGGCCTTCTTGACCTTCTGAGACTCCTCACCTGTCTCCGACATAATACTTCTCAAGGTACCTGCAAGATGTGAAGGTTCATTAGAGAGGGCACTGTCATCGCGAAGACTAGCCAAGACCATAGAATGCTCATGAATGCGGAGAACAAACGACACACCCTCTTGACGACAATGAAGCTCATCGCTCTCCATGTTTGTCAACAGACTTTTTATCGTGTTACCCAAGTCGGTGCGACGTCTAGCCGTTGCCGGGCTATCATCCTCCATGTCATAGACATCTGAATCTGGTGGAGCCAATGCTCGTTTCTTACTCTCGTCCTCAAGAGAGGGCTTGGAGATAGAAGTATTCTTCTTTGCTTTCCTGGGCGGCATCCCGATGGAAAAAGAAACTAGACGAATTGTAGTAAATGTCTAGAAAGCGGTTACTTGTTTTTTCCCCGTAAGTTCAACTGGTAAACTACAGACGATTCCCAATGGGAAAACAAACACCAGTAACTCTGAAGTCTGTCGCGTTCGGTCTTCTTGGTCGGTCGCTTGCCTGGTGATAAGTGCCAAGCAGGAAGAATTGAAAGGAATAATACCCAATCCAAAGTTCAAGTTTGCTTAGAACTGGTGGGAGGGTTCTTGAGTGACTCAGTGGCCGTGTATTAACACTAGGTCCTGTTGGAAACTCTTCGCTTGTCTGTAGGCTCTAAGAAACCTGCAGTTGCCTAAGTGACGCTTCCTTCAAATCAAACGGTATCTGCGGTTTGCTTGAGATACGCTGTTCTTCTGCTATCTCTTTGTAGACTGTTTGCTCGTCTACTGTAATCGGATTAGCTTGAAAGAATTTAGGTATTGGTTTTATTTGTGAAAGGTTTGCTTATTCACAGATTATATATAATTTCCTTCAGTAGGAAAGTTTGCGTCGAGTTGAGAAAAAGTCGACGAAACAGAAATTAAGTAAGAGGTGGGAATAAGTCGATGAAAATAGAATAAGTTCATTTTGTAAATCGAACCTCCATACGATGGATTCCCACGAGCTTGAACATTCTAGCGGATATGGGCTCACGCGGAGCCACACCACTGGAGATGTATCAAACATG
>JALTNS010000120.1 GCA_027000565.1 Rhizobiaceae bacterium
CTACACCCCTGATGCGGTGGTCTCCTTCACAGTGCGCTCGGTGGACCATATCCTGCGCACGGAGTTCGACTGCCCCGACGGGTTGGCCGATACCGGCACAATGGAGTGGAAGGGACAGACCGTTCCGAAGGTACAAATCCTGGACCCGGCCACCGGCACCGGCACTTTCTTGCAGTACGTTATCCAGGTCATTTGGGATATCTTCTATCAGAAGCATAAGAAACTGAGCGCGACCGAGCGCAAGGCGAAGTGGAACAGTTATGTGGCTGAGCACCTGCTGCCGCGCCTGCACGGCTTCGAGCTGATGATGGCGCCCTATACCATCGCCCATATGAAGCTGGGGTTGAAATTAAAAGAACTGGGCTACGAATTCCAATATGATGAGCGCCTGCGGTTGTACCTGACCAACGCCTTGCAACCGGCCCACGAAGTCCCGCGCATCGAGACGCCCGCCCTGGCACACGAAGCCGAGCAGGCAAACGAAGTGAAGGACAATGCCCCAATTACGGTGGTTCTTGGAAATCCCCCTTATGCTGGACATTCAGCCAATGCCAGCAAAAAACCGAATGGCGATTTAACTCACATTGGTCAACTCCTGCGCGATTTTTATTTCGTGGACTGGCAGCCGCTGCAACCTCAGAAGCCCTTTTACCTGTTTACGCCCACCGACCTGGACCTGCAGGCCGAATACCAGCAGTACGTCAAGATCACCGACCTGATGCAGGTCAACTCGGTGGGCATCGTCACCGCTCGCGACAAACTGACCATCCACTTCACCCCCGAAGAAGCCTGGCAGACGGTGCAGGATTTCGTCAACTTGCCGCCCGAAGAGGCCCGCCGCAAGTACAACCTGGGGAAAGATTCTAAAGATTGGAAGGTGGCTTGGGCACAGGAGGACCTGCGCGCTAGCGGGCCGAGCAAGGAGCGCATCGTTCCTATTCTCTACCGCCCCTTCGACGTGCGCTACACCTACTACACCGGCAAATCAAGCGGTTTCATGGTCAGGCCGCGTTCGGAAGTGATGGGGCATATGGTTGAGAAACTAAATATAGGCATAATCACTGTACGAAAAGCCCCACCTAATAGCCTAATCAATTATTTTTATGTCACAAGACACCCAATAAGCAATGGGGCAATTCGATCAGATAATCAAAGTATAGATTTATTGCTTCCGCTTCACAAATATTCTAATGTTTCACGTCAAATATCATTTGATGAACTTGGTAAAAATCGGATTCCCAATATTAGACCTGCATCACTGGAGTTTATTAACAGAATATCAAACACACCAATACTACCCGAAGACATATTCCACTACATGTACGCCGTCTTCCACAGCCCCACCTACCGCGCCCGCTACGCCGAATTCCTGAAGATCGATTTCCCCCGCCTGCCGCTCACCGGCAATGTGGATTTATTTCGTGCCCTGTGCCAACTCGGCGCCGACCTGGTCGCCCTGCACCTGCTGGAAGACGACTACCCCGCCGCCTCCTGGAACCGAACGCAGAAGACCTCCGAGGTCTCTCAGACCTCGGAGGTCTTGGCCTCCCCCCTGCAACACCCCATCACCACCTTCGTCGAGGGGGCCAACGGCACCACCGTGGGCG
>JALTNS010000121.1 GCA_027000565.1 Rhizobiaceae bacterium
CTGTTTCCAGTTGGGGTGCTGAATTTACCAGTTCAGCAATTTTTAGTTTTACTGCGGCTTGCTTGTTTGGTGAGATCAAGTCCATCTTGTTCAGCAATACCAGATTGGCGCTGGACAGTTGATCACAAACGGATTGGCCGACGAGCGGGTCACTTGACTGTTTGAGGAAATTATGGCCATCCACCAGGCCAATAATTGCATCCAGTTTCAGGTCCGGCTCTGCCAGAGCAATATTGGCAATGCGTGCCGGGTCTGCCACACCACTGGCCTCAATCAGCAGATGGTCGGGGCGGGGGGTTCGGTCGAGAACATCGACCAGCGCATTAAACAGATCACCGCCCATCGAACAGCAGGCACAACCATTGGCAAGGTTGAGCGTATCGCCATCGCGGAATTCAATCAGGTCGGCATCAATTGCCAATTCGCCGAAATCGTTGACCAAAACAACCAGACGTCGCCCGTTGGCATGGCGCAAAAGGTGGTTGACCAGTGTTGTTTTCCCAGAACCCAGATAGCCTGAAATTATAGTCAGCGGTAGTGGCGTTGCATCACTTGGCATCAATTTGAAGGCACTTTGTGAATGATGCCGCCAAGTACAGTTCCCCAGACTTTAATATCCTTGATATCACGTTGATTTATTTGTGTTGGATCGTCTTCAAGTATAGCGAAATCGGCGTGTTTTCCGACTTCAATCGATCCCACTTCGTGGTCGAGTTTCAAAGTGTAGGCCGGACCAAGGGTAACTGCATGGAGTGCTTCTTCAACAGAGATACATTCAGCTTGGCCAAGTACAACACCACTGGCAGTCAATCGGTTGGCCGCTGCCCAGGCGCATGTCAGCGGCCCCATCGGCGTTACCGGGGCATCGGAATGAACGGCCAGAGGGATGTCATAGTCAAGCGCCGTGCGACAGCCGTCCATGCGCGCGGCACGATCCGGGCCAATGGTAATTGCCGCATGCTGGTCGCCAAAATAGTAGATGTGATTGGAAAACAGATTAACACAAAGACCGAGTTTTTTCATTCGTGCAAATTGGCTCCGGTGGCCCATCTGGCAGTGTTGCAAGGTAATGCGATGATCCGGTGACGGGTGACGGGTGATGGCAAATTCGACTGCATCAAGCGCAACTTCAATTGCCTCATCACCATTGACGTGAATATGCATCGCGACACCATGTTTGTTCAGCACATCAACGAGAGTCTCAAGTTGTTCGGGCGCAATATTCCAGATGCCGTTTGGTGCACCATTATAATATAGTGGCCATAGCAGGCGGGCGGTAAAAGCCTGAATTGAACCGTCGGTCAGTAGCTTTACCCCGCCCAGATGCAATTTTTCGGTTGTCATGGTTTTTAGTGCCACAGCTCGCCTGGCGGTGTCAGCCGGAGGCTGCGACAGTGCATTGAGCATGGGGACCAGTCGAATGGGATAACGATCACTGCCGGTAACACGGGTTAAATCGGCAATGGTCTCATTATCTAGGTCGTTGATCAGGTCGGTGGCTGTGGTCACCCCGACCCGGTTGCAAACCCGGCCAAATGCCTCAACCGCCTGCTGACTGCGTCCAAGTTCTCGAAAATCTATTCCAAGCCGTCTCATTACCGGAAACATTGCTGCCATTTCCTGTAATTCACCATTTGGCGTACCATCGGACGCCTTGACAATGCCATCAACATTACTTCCAGCATCATATTGCGCCAGTTCAAGTGTCGGTGAATTGACGGTCATGACATGAAAGTTTGAATGCATGACGACAATCGGACGGGTCGCGGAAACACTGTCAAAATCTTTTCGCTCCGGTCTGCCGTCCATTAAAAATATCGGGTCGAAACCCCAGGCAATCAGCGGTATATCCGGGGCAAGAATTGCGTCTGCTTCTCGCATTCGGGCCAACACATCTTCCAGTGTCAACGAGCCTTTCCACAATTTGCCGTCCGGGTCTACCCGATCCTGATAACCGACATAGAGATATTTCCACATGCCGCCAGCCAGCAAATGCGCGTGCCCCTCAACAAAGCCCGGTAACAAAACCTTGTCAGCAAATGTCAGGTCCAGTCGATGGTTGCCCCAGCCTGCAACGTCGTCCGTCCCGCCCACGGCCAATATCTTTCCATCACGCACTGCCACATGGGTGGCGTTGGCACAATTTGGGTCCATGGTTACGATGTTTCTGGCCTGAAAAACAGTGATCGACATTAGGGGCCTCTTAGTTGATATGAATTGAAGCTAGCGCTTCCCCTATCAACTGAAAAATGTATTATTGCAGTCATATTCATATGAAAAACTGAGGTATCATGCGATATACCCTCAAACAACTGCGTTATGTGGAGGCCGCAGCCCGGCTACGCTCGATTACTGCAGCAGCAAGCGAACATAATATTTCCCCGTCATCGATTGCTGCGGCAATTGATGCGATCGAGGCCGAGGTTGCCCGGCCCATATTTTCCCGCCACCCGTCAAAGGGGGTGATGGCAACACGATTTGGACGGGATTTTTTAAAAAATGTGCAGGAACTTCTGCAATCTCATGTCCAATTTGAAAATACCCTTCCAGGCATTGGCGACAAGATTGAAGGATCGATCCGCATGGGGTGCTTCACCCCGATTGCACCGATTATTCTGCCGCTTATTCTCAAAATTGTGGCGGAAGCCCATCCAACCCTGTCTGTGCAAATTACCGAGGGAGATGCGGAATATATCGAGGAACTGCTCGGCCGCGAACAAATTGACCTGGCGCTGACCTATAGTGTCGATGTGGCCGACAGGTTTCATTTCAAGGGACTGTTTCATGCCCCGCCGCACATTACGTTGAGCGCTGATCACCCACTGGCAGCACGTGCCAGTTTGACGCTTGAGGAGTTGGCGGATGAACCACTTATTCTGCTCAATCTCGATCGAACCCGAACCTACATGATGGGGCTCTTTGAAAAGCGCGGCCTCACACCCAATGTTCTATATTCTTCGAGGTCATCGGAAATGGTGCGCTCACTTGTTGCGGCCGGATTCGGTTATGGGATATTCAATGTCAAACCGCGTACAAAACAAACCTATACAATGGGTGATCTGGTCCGTATTCCCCTGTCATCACATCATGTGGAGCCGGAATTTGGAATTATCCACCACGACAAGGCTCGGCTCACGCGACTGTCACAGGCCGTAATCGATGCTTGCGATCATTTGAAGACGGAGGGTGCATTTCGAGAGTTTGTGGTGCAACCTGTCGATGGATAATGCTCAGTTAAATCGATGAATTGAACCTGAAAAATACATTTTACCAAATATAGGGACTAAGATACGCTTTTTTCCAGGCTCGTCGACATTAAATCGGCAGAGTAAAACGGGAGAAGATTCATGAAAATTGTTAAATTTGCACTGGCTGCAGCACTTTGTGCCAGTACGGTCCTGGCGGCAGGTGTCGCTGTCGCTCAAAAAGCCGGTGGAACGCTGGTAATCAGCTCAACCCAGAAGCCGCGCCATCTCAATCCGGCGGTACAGTCAGGTATTGCAACAGCGGTTCCTGGAACCCAGATTTTTGCAACCCCAATTCGTTTTGACGAAAACTGGAACCCGCAGCCTTATCTTGCCGAGAGCTGGAGTGTTTCTGACGATGGCAAATCGATCACGCTGAACTTGCGCAAGAATGCCAAATTCTCTGATGGTGTACCAATTACATCAGCAGATGTGGCATTTTCAGTAAAAACGGTTAAGGAAAATCATCCGTTCAAGACGATGTTTGCACCGGTTACTTCTGTCGATACACCGGATAAATATACCGCAGTCATCAATTTTTCCGCACCCCATCCGGCGGCTCTTCTGGCTATGTCTTCGGCCCTGCTGCCGATTATTCCAAAACATATCTATGACGATGGCCAGAACATAAAAACCCATCCGGCCAATTCCAAACCGGTGAGTTCAGGCCCGTTCATGCTGGAAGAGTTCAAGCCTGGTGAATTCGTAATTTTGAAACGAAACCCGAATTATTTCATCAAGGATCGGCCCTATCTCGACCGTATCATCATCAAGAACTACAAAGATGTGACATCAATGGTTCTGGCGATGGACAAAGGTGAAGTGGATATGCTGCCGTTTTTGACCGGCACCCGAAATCTGGCCCGATTGAAAAAGAACAAGGATCTGACCGTAACCAATCAGGGTTATGCTGCTGTTGGTCCGCTCAACTGGCTGGCCTTCAATACCAATAATGATAAATTCAAAGACAAGCGCGTTCGCCAGGCTATTGGTTATGCGATTGATCGGAATTTTATTGTCAATGCCTTGCATAGCGGCTTTTCAAAGGTTGCCACCGGACCGATAGTTCTTGGAAGCCCGTTTGCGGCCCCCGATGTCGAACCCTATAATCTTGATCTGGACAAGGCCAATGCACTGCTTGACGAGGCTGGTTTTAAAAAAGGCGCCGATGGTGTGCGTTTCAAGGTTGATCTCGACTTCATTCCGGCATTTGCTGAAATGCAGAAAACCGTTGCCGAATATATCAAGCCGCAGCTTAAAAAGGTCGGTATTATCGTTTCGCTCCGCTCTTCACCTGATTTCCCGTCATGGGCGAAGCGGGTCAGCAGCCAGGAGTTTGAAATGTCAATGGACATAGTCTTCAACTGGGGCGACCCGGTAATCGGCGTGCACCGTACCTATATTTGCAGCAATATCAAAAAAGGTGTTATCTGGTCCAACACTCAAAGCTATTGCAACAAGGCGGTCGATGACTTGCTGGCCAAAGCTGGCACTGAACTTGATCTTAACAAGCGCATTGAGCTCTACCAGAAGGCACAGGCGATTATTGTCGATGATGCGCCTTTGCTGTTCCTCAACGAACTGCCTTACCACACGGTGTATTCCAACAAGATTGGCAATCCGCCATTGACCATCTGGGGTGCAATGGCTCCAATGGACAATGTCTATTTGAAGTAACCTCCTGAACCTGTCTCTGCGCCATGTGGGGGGCACTTGCAGAGACAGGTTAATTTGTCAGTCCGAACCGTTGTTGGTGAGTAATGTCATTTTTTACAGCCATGATTAAGAGACTTGCCTGGTCCTTTTTGCTGATCATGGCGGTGCTGATCCTGAATTTTCTGCTTATCCACATGGCGCCCGGTGACCCGGCTGATGTGATTGCCGGTGAGATGGGCGGCGCCACCCAGGAAATGCTCGACGATATCCGCCGAACTTACGGCCTCGACAAACCAATTTACGTTCAATTGTGGGTTTATCTTACCCGCGCACTCCAGGGCGATCTGGGCAATTCATTTTTTTATAACACGCCGGTGTTTGATCTCATTATTGCCCGCATGGGGCCAACACTTCTACTGGTGATTACGGCATTATTGTTTGCGCTGCTGTTCGGTACTGCACTTGGGGTCATTGCCTCCCGCAAACCCAATGGAATTGTCAGCTATGTGGTGACAATCGTATCTATCGTTGGTTATGCCGCACCGATATTCTGGACCGGGCTGATGCTGGTAATCCTTTTTGCGTCCATCATCCCGATATTCCCGATTTCCGGCATGTATGATATTCGCTTGCAGGGCGGTCCGCTCGAAAGGGGGCTTGATGTCGCCCGCCATCTGGTATTGCCGGCTTTCACCCTTGGTATTGTTTATCTGGCCCAGTATAGCCGCCTGACCCGCGCCAGCATGCTGGAAATTCTCGGTTCCGATTATATCCGCACCGCCCGGGCCAAGGGCGTATCCGAATTCAGGATCTACTCCAAACATGCCCTGAGAAACGCAATCCTGCCAATCGTCACTATTGCCGGTTTGCAATTTGGTGCAGTAATATCCGGCGCTGTGCTGGTTGAAACCGTATTTAGCTGGCCCGGCCTCGGAACCCTGGCTTTTGAATCGATCCTGGCTCGGGACTACCCGACCATTCTTGGCATTTTGTTTTTTTCCGCTGTATTGGTGATTGTTGCAAACCTCCTGACTGATTTGACCTACCGGTTGGTTGACCCGCGCGTGGGGGCTTCCAGCCGATGAGTGATATCACCACAAACCAACCGGTTGCCGAAAGTCCTCAATCTGAAGCCTGGAGCGTGTTTCGTCGCAGCGGGCTGGCGCTTTTTGGCCTGGCGCTGCTGTTTATCATTATACTCATTTCAATCGTCGGGCCGATGGTATATGCGGTTGATCCGTTCGATATCATCTGGGCACCATTTACCGAACCCGGCACTGTAGCATTAGTGCCACTTGGCACCGACCAGCTTGGTCGTGATATTCTGGCTGGTTTGATTTATGGCGGCAAGGCAACCTTGCTGGTTGGCATCTCTGCAGCACTGATCACCGTCATTATCGGGATATCGATTGGTGCCGTGGCCGGGTTTTACGGCGGATTGGCGGATAATATTTTAATGCGGGTAACCGAGTTCTTCCAGGTGCTTCCGCCATTGTTGTTTGCCATGGTTCTGGTGACCCTGTTTTCGCCGTCACTGCCGATCGTTGCTATTGCTATTGGGGTGGTTTCATGGCCCGCAACAGCTCGGCTTGCGCGGGCCGAGTTTATCCGTATCCGTAATCTAGAATTTGTAAATGCGGCGCGCTCTATCGGCTCTAAAAACGGCCGCATAATATGGCGGGTTATCCTTCCCAATGCGCTGCCACCCCTGATAGTGTCCTCGACACTCAGCATTGGTGTGGCAATATTATTTGAAGCTGGTTTGAGTTTTCTGGGGCTTTCAGACCCCAATACCATGAGCTGGGGTTTGATGATCGGTTCTGGGCGGGAGTATATTCTCGATGCCTGGTGGGTTGTCACCCTTCCCGGGTTGATGATTTTTTTAACGGTGCTTTCAGTTTCACTGGTTGGCGACGGGCTGAATGATGCGTTTAACCCGAAATTGCGGGAGCGCTGATAGATGCCACTGCTCAAGGTTGACCAGATAGTTGTTGATTTTGCTACCAGGGC
>JALTNS010000122.1 GCA_027000565.1 Rhizobiaceae bacterium
GCAAAGCCTCCCCAGATATTAGGCTTGATGGTGTAGGTCAGAACAAAATCCGGTCGGGTTTTTTTAATCAATTTATTGAGCGAATTCATATACGAAATATCTGTTAGTGGATTTAAGCCGGTGCGGACCATGGGCGTTTCGTGGACTTCAGCACCAAGATTTTCAAGTGCAGCCGTCAGTTCAGCATCAATATCGGGAGCACAAACAATGACCTTGTAATTTCGACTGACAAGTTCCTGGATCAAAGGCCCGCGAAAATTGATCAGCGACGGCGCGTAGGAAGCAACCAGCATCACTGTTTTTTCTATGGTCATCAACACTACCAATAAAATCAATTTTCAGGATCAGGATTGAATTTAACTATCACAGGGGCGGTGGTTGCTGGTCAATTTTTCTTTTCGATATACTTTTCGGTTACCGTTAGCGGGTCTTTCCTACTCCCAAACCAGCCTGGCCATTTTTGCAGCGGCCCGACGAGCTTTTTACCCTCCACATTGGCAGTCATAACCAACGGTAATCGGCTTTCGCCCACAATACGCTCCAGGCTTACCGTGCAATTGGCAAGTTTTGCGGGTATCAAAATACCATCAAAATACTGGGTTGGCCGATAAAATGCCGGAAAAAACGCGGCCGCCCGAGATTTTCCCGCTTCCGGAAAAAAGTAGAGCGTCGCGTCCAGGGTCTGCCAGACTTCTTTGCCATGGTTATATTTCAGGCGAACTGAACGGTCATTCCCGGTGCAGGAGCGTCCTTCCAGCTTGACTAAAAGACGGTCAGCTGCCGCTCTCACATCCCATTGAATTCCCTTGTAACGAATTTGCGGGGTCATTGAATCGGCTGGAGACATGATCAGTTCCCTGTAGGCGTCCGGCACATCGACCTTTAACAAGCGGTCACCATTTGGCAGGACAGTCTCGCCGGTTTCTATATTCTGTCGAGGTAATTCAAGCAATTTTGCAACCTCGAATGCAAGTGCCTTCCTTTGCCACAAGATCGAACTGCCATAAGCCGCAGCGATGAGAATCACCAATCCCAGCGCATAGGTTACGAACAGCTTCAGGCGCTGCCTGTTTACCGGCGGATCAAAATACAGCGAAACCAATGATAATATTGAAATTATCCAGACAAATTCCAGATGAAACACATGCCGAGGCGAAAATTGCAGTGCTGGATAGGTAATCAAGAAACCAAACAGCAAGGTCAAACAAAGCGCTTCCCGACCAGAATGAACAAACCGGCGCCACAATAGGGCTCCCGCCCCTAGCGCCCCGATGAGCGGAAACCAGCTTTGACCAAGAATATAATATGGCGCCAGTGCAGTTCTGGTAGCAAGGTAACGTGCCCGCGACTGGGTTTTCACGAACTGGCTGATTAAGTCAGCCCTTGGATAAAGGGCTGGAAACCCCAAAACCCATCCGGCGGATTTCAACGACTGGGCAAAAAAATCTGCTGCAAATATATCGGCCCAACCGAGCAGATTTTTCATTGACAATGCCTGCGCCTGAGACACCCCTTGTAACGGCTTTGGTTCGTTCTTATCCCAGTCGGGTCTTTTGGGCCGTTCTTTTGCTGCAATCCCCGACAGGGTTAATTCG
>JALTNS010000123.1 GCA_027000565.1 Rhizobiaceae bacterium
CCGGAACGGGCAGGGCGATTGGTATTTGGCGGAATGGGTATCAATCTGGTCAAGGGTGTTGGCCGTTGGCAACCCATAGCGGCCGCACTTGAGGCCGATAGTCTGGATGATGTCAGCGATGAAACCGGACGTAAATTTCGGGCATTTGCCGACCAGACCGGCAGCGATCGGCTGGCGCTTGCCGCATGTATTCGCCCTTCACGTCAAAAAATCAGCGCGCAACAACTTGCCAAACTCACCCATCCCTCTCTGGTTGCCGTTGGTAGCGATGATGATGTCGCCGGTTCTGGGGCGGAATTGGCAGCTATATTGAATAATGGTCATCATCTGCCGCTTCCCGGCAAGGATCACATGAAAGCCGTTGGCGATCGCCACTTTATCCGGTCGACCCTGGCTTTTTTTGCCGGAGAAATGGATTGATGGACATTAAAACACGTGAATTTATCGGTTCCGATGACAACCGGTTGATGGCCGATATATTCCCCGGCGACGAAAAAAGGTTCGTGGCATTGTTGTTGCATGGCGGCGGGCAAACCCGCCATTCGTGGCATAAAACCGCGATCAATCTCGCAGAACGCGGGATAACGGCAATTTCTGTCGATGCGCGTGGCCACGGCAACAGCGACTGGCTCGCCGAGAAAACCTATACTTTTGAGCACTATTCTCAAGATGTGGTGGCGATTGCCCGGCAAATTCAGGAAACATATGAACTGAAGCCGATTTGCATCGGGGCGTCACTGGGTGGAATTTCCGCAATGATGGCGCAATCTCTCGCCGGTCAGGATTTGCTTGAAGCACTTGTACTGGTCGACATTACACCACGCATGGACATCAACGGAGTGGCCAAAATTCAAGGATTTATGTCAGACAAAATGCATGACGGTTTTGAATCAATCGAGCAGGCGGCAGATGCCATTGCTGCTTATTTGCCGGATAGAAAACGTCCGCCATCCCTGAGCGGGTTGCAAAAAAACCTGCGTAAATGCGACGATGGACGCTGGCGCTGGCATTGGGACCCGGCTTTCATCGATGGCCCCTTAAGTATCAATACTGTGGCCGATGAGTTTCAGCAAAAACTGCTTGATGCAGCAGCAGAACTTTCCATCCCGACACTGCTGGTTCGTGGCGCGCGATCGGAACTGGTGAGCGAGGCACACGCCAAAGAATTTTTGTCCCTTGCACCGCACGCCCACTATGTTGATGTCTCTGATGCGGGCCATATGGTTGCCGGTGACAAAAACGATATTTTCTCAAGTGCGGTTATGAATTTTCTGGAAAAGCAGATATTGCTGGACGTCAATAATTGATGCAAATATCACTGGCTGGATTGTCGTTGGTTTGAACTGACGGGCTGAATGCCTATATTATAAAGATTATTCGGCAACCGACCTGCCCCGGGAGAAAACCATGAACGCCAGTAACAGCAAAAATCAACACGCCAACGTTGCTCCGCTTGACCCGGTTTGGGTGGCATTGCGCCGCGAGGCCGAGGCAGTGGTTGAGGCTGATGCGATAATGTCATCGTTCATTTTCACGACTATTCTCAACCAGCCCAGTCTGGAAGCGGCCGTGATTCGTCGCATTTCCGAACGAC
>JALTNS010000124.1:0-6511 GCA_027000565.1 Rhizobiaceae bacterium
CGGCGGTGGTAGACAGCAATCCAAATGATGCTGAAGCCTATTATGTGCGCGGAGCGGCCTTTGGCCGGGCGGGTAAATCATCGAAGGCACTGGCTGATTTCAACCGTGCCATTCAGCTGAACAGTCGCTATTATCAGGCCTATGCCAACCGGGCATTGATATACCGTCGGCTTGGTCAGAAAAATCAGGCGGTTCAGGACTATAATTCCGCGTTGAGGATTAATCCGCAATATGCTGATGCATATATTGGTCGGGGTGATATTTATCGATCGGTCGGCAAAACCGATCAGGCATTGCTGGATTATAATCAGGCGATTGCCCTCGATACGACCGACCCGCGAGCCTACCATAATCGCGGGTTGATTTATCAAAATCGCCGCAACCATGAACTGGCCATCGAGGATTTTTCAAAGGCAATTTCTCTGGCCGACAAAACGGCACCGCCCTACAATGCCCGCGGCCTTTCCTATCTGGCGCTGGGCGCCCAGCAAAATGCTTTTGATGATTTTGTAAAAGCGCTGAAACTTGATCGCAATTATGCCGAAGCGTGGACCAATCAGGCGCTGGTTCAAGAACAACGTGGCGAAATAAAAAAGGCATTCAAATCCTACTCCCGCGCCGTATCGCTTAAACCCGGCTACGGGCCGGCTGTTGCCGGTATGAACCGCACCCGTGGCAAATAGGTTAGCCAAAGATCAAGGTGAAAAAACCAATGCCGGGATATAGAATCTCGCCAGCTACAAGCAAAATTGAAACGGCGGCGACGGCCAGTATTATCCAGACCACGTGGCGCAGCAAGGTTGCCACTGGAAATGAAAAGGGTTTGGCGAGTTGGTATTCTGTCAGCGGGTCGTCGGTAAACCGCATATCAACAAGCGATCTCAACAATGCCACATGGTAGGGAACATTGTTGATCTTGTTGTTTGCAGGCGTTCCGGCTGCGTGTGACGATACATCCTTGTTTTGCCAATATAATGTGTGGGTGACATAGCGGGTGAACCAACTCGCCAGACCATGATAAAGCCGCACATGATAGTCGGCTATGCCGTTTCCAAATAATTGCCGTAATGGTCCGGACACAAAATCTCCAAACAGGGCAAGAATCCGCCAGTCAAATATGTTTGACCACCTGACCACGGCAAACGGCGTGGCATGGTGGGCATAACAGGTCTTGTTGCCATCGGGTCCAACTTCGTAAAGATAGGTTGGGATTTCTTCGTGCTTGCTGCCTTGATAGCGGTTTTTGCCGGTTTCCAGCAGCGGAGGGCACACTGGCAGGGTGCGTTCAGCAATCAGTTTGTCGAGATGATCTTGCGAAGAGGCCATTAAAAACCGTGCATGGGTCAGTGGTGAGCCGACAGTGACAAGATCACTGATTTTCCATTGTTTGTGTTCAGCCGGGTCTGCTGTCCTGGAATGCTTCTTTTGCAGGGAAACAAATGCAGCCTTTTGTGCTTGACGAAACTCAATCAGATTATCGGTGTTTTCAATATTTCCCGCAACCCTGGCAACCTCCTGAAATTTTTCGATCTGCTCTTCGTTCAAAGGCCCGTTGGCGCTAACCGGTCCGTATTCGCTCCACAATATGCGCAACAGGTCATAGGCGATGACGGTCCCAAGGGAATGAGATACCACTATGATGCGGGCATATTGTTTGTCGTTGTGCAACCGCCGCAGCAGTTCAAGGCCGCGCTTGCGGATTTCCTCGCGTTTGCCGACCGTGTTGGGTGATGTGTAAAGATAACGGGCGACATCGCCAAAATAGGGCACGATGAAGGTATTCAGCAGATAAAGAACAAGCAGGCTGAAAAATACATTAACCGGCAGAGTCAGATATAATCCACGCCCGGTCCCGGTATTGTTCGTGAAGGTTGAATCATAATTATTCATGAATTTCACGGCTGCAAGAACAAGCAGGGTTATGATCAGCAATTTCAGCGCAAATACCACCCTATTTGGGAGGTTTGGTTTCAGACTGTTTTCCAATTTTCCGTGCCAGAAAGCGGACATCATGATCGCCGCTGCGCTCAACAATGCAGCCAAGCTGGCGGTCAATATTACCGCATCCTGTGCGAGAAAATTTACCAGCGCCCTTCCGGAATACAGGACAAAATTAGCCCATGAAATTTCGCGGGTGTCCCAATTGTATATTGCGGCATAGATTGCCTGCCCAAACCCGGCGACCATAACAAACATAATCAGCCACAACATTATCCACAGACCGATGACCGACACAGGTACGCGGTTTGGCAGGCGAAAAAACAGGTTAAGAAACCACGGCGTCAACATCGACAGGCGTGAGTGGGCAAGAACATCGGCCCAGTAAAATTCAAAAAAATCGGTACGGGCCTTTGGATTATTTGAGTCTGAGTTAGGCAGGTTGCATTCATGATAGGCGGTGGTTATGCGCATTAACTCGGTATTGCCGACACCAACATCCGGGGTAATCCAGGTTCTTGCCTCTTTGTTGTCATCGGCATCGTCGCTGTCAAAACTCGCATCGCTGGTCCATACGGTTTCAACAAACTGCCGCATGGTTTCCATCGGCCGCTGCTCGCCCATGCCGTGGATAACCACAACAGCCTGTTTGGTGCCGGTTGGTTTATTCGGGCTGGTCGCCATTGGTGCCTCCTGCGATTGGCAAAAGGCCAGGGTCAGGACCCAGTAAATTCATCCATTCTGCGCCAACCAATTTGCCTGCTGAACAGAAGGAATATTGCAGGTAATATCAATATTATCAAGATATTACGCCTTATTCAGCAGAGAAATTGGTTGCGTCCGAAGGGTTTGAAAAAAAGTATCCGCCTGTTCGTAACAAATGCTCGAAAATATCCCGATCTGTTCTTGCGCTTTGTTACAACCATTCGAATACTTTTTTCCAAGCAGAATTGTATGAGATTAGTGAGTCCTGACCCTAGGTTTCACGTTTATACGGAAACAGTCAGGCCGCAAGAGCGGCCCGGCGCCTGTGCGCCGCCCCCGCGGAGGCCGTGCGCAGCACGAATGGCCGTGAGCGAATTAATACGAGAGTGGTTCCATCAAATGATGAAGCGCTAGGTCAATTTTTATCTACCGTAAAGGCGCGCTTGCAGCCTTCGCTGCAATTATTGGGTTTGGGGTACCAGTTTCGGTTCGGCAAAGGGCGATGAAAAAAACCTGTCGAGGCGTGGTTCAAGCCATCGGACAAAGGCGATTGTTGCAACCACAAGGATTGCTCCGCCAACAAGATCGGCGATATAGTGTGCCCCGTCAAAGGGAGTTGTTAAAACTATGCCGATGCTCCAAAGGGCAATCACATATCTGAATACGCCGCTGTTTCGCATCACATATATTAAAAACAGTGCAAAGACAGTGTGGAATGACGGGAACGAGACCATGCCATTAATATCCAGCTTCAGGTCGGTTATGCTGCCATTTCGCAGTGCATAGAAGTCGTCCATATAGCCAAGCCCGACCACCGGATTAAACTGTTGGTAGACTTCCGCCGGTGTTTCAAAAAAATTGAAGGCGGACGCACCCGGCAGGAATCCGGATATCAGGTTGGTCAGAATTGCGGTCAAAATGAAATAGGTGGTCAATTCTTCAAGCTGTTTGTGCTGGCCGGAAAAAATCAGGAATATCGCAACCACCATCGCCGCGCGATACAGGGAATTGTAGAGCTCTTTTGAAACCGCAATAACCCAGTCTGGCAGGCTGATGAACATCTCAATAGCCCTTGGCCATTCAAATCCGAGCGCCTGATCGAAGGCAGCAAGTTTTGCATCAACCAACGGAAAGTTAAATGTAATGACCAACTGGCCAAAAATCAGCACCGGAGGAATTACCATTGCATAAAGCACGAAATTCCAGAACGGCGTGGCGATGGTCTGGTCCGGACGCAGATAGGTGTAAAATAAAGCAAGCGGAACAAACAGGGCAAGCGGCAGCATAACGGCCAGAAACTCTTCAACCGGGGGAACGCTATAGCCCCAGCTAATGGTCATAATGGCGACTGAAAGTGTTAGAAAAGCAATTACCAGAAAATTGAATTTCATCAAATTTGACATACGCGATACCCTTTGTCCCAATGATATCTTGATACAAAAGATAATTTAATATCCGGTGAATCCGGTGCCGGTGGCAATCGATGCATTTCGAACCAAAGTGGCCAAATTTATATATTATTGTTGCTGGGGAACCAGTTCCGGCTTGGAAGCCGTTGATGAAAATACCCGTTCTAAACGCGGTTCAAGCCAGCGGACGGCTGCAATGGTTATGGCCAGCAGAACGACGCCCCCGATAACATCTGTGAGATAGTGAGAGCCATCGACCGGGGTGGTTGCAACGATGCCGAGGCCCCAGATTCCGACCACCCAGGAGAACAATCCGCAGCCGCGTACCACATAGATCAGCAGCAATGCCAGGATTGTGTGAAATGACGGGAAGGAGACTATTCCGGTTGCGCCGATGATCTTCAATTCACGCATTGAACCATCGCGCAGCGCAAAAAAATCAACCATATATCCTTCGCCGACAACCGGGCTGAGTTTTTCATAAAGAGCGGCGCCGGGTTTGAAATATTCATAAGCTGTTGCGGCCGGCAGAAACCCCGATATCAGGTTGACCAGAATGCCGGTTAAAATGAAATAGGTGACAAATTCCACCAGTTGCCGGTGTCTGCCTGAGAATATCAGAAACACCGCAATCAAAAACACCAGTTGATTGGTTGACTTGTATAAAATGGTCGAAAATTCGCTGGTCCAGCTGGGCAGGCTGGCGAAATAATTCATATATTCCATCCAGTCGAAGCCCATTGCGCTGTCAATGGCGGCAAGATTTGCATCAACCAATGGATAGTTCAGTCCGCCCATCAATTGCCCGAACAACAGCACCGGTGGAATAAACAACAAATAGATTGTTATGCTCCAGCATGGCGTTGCAATAGTTTTGTCCGGGCGAACAAAGGTGTAAAACAGTGCCAGCGGACCCGACAGGATGATCGGTAGTGTCGCCACCAGATAGTCTTCTGCAGGGGGAAATGTGTAGCCGCCGCGAAACCCGAGAATTGCCACCACCAAACTCAATGTAGAGACAACCAGCAAGTTAAATTTCAGCATAAACGTCATGTGCAATTCCCCGTGAACCGCCCGCGACCCTATGGGAATATTTTTAATATCAGGTGAATCAGGATTTTGCCGTTGTCGCCAAGACGTGGAATTTGAACCCGGGAGCGTTTCATTATTTCATGGTGTCGCACGGGTTTTGTTTTGCTCAAGGCTATTCATGCACCGCACGAGCCCCTTCCGGGGCGGCACTTTTCATTGCCGGTCCGGCTTCGCTCGCAGATTGATTTCATCAAACTGGAAAACGGCTTCAATTGTGTCCAGGCTGTTTTCCTGAAAATAATGCAAAACGACCGGGCTAAAACCCGGCCGTAAACTGATTTTTCTGTGCAGAACAGGTGTTTGGGCTACCCGATCACAAAATAGGTGATTGCCAGCAATATGACAAAAGCAAGAGTGCCGCCAATCAGCCCGCCGCCGCCAAAAAATCCAATTGCCATGGCGATCATCAAGGCAACGGAACCGATGGTGCCCCACTTGAACAGGTTGATAAATGCCTCATAGGTTTTTTCGTGTGCCTCATAGTCCATTTCAGCACCATTTTCCGGCAATTCAATAATTTGCTCAGCCATAATCGCTCCCGCTTACCTGATAATTTTCCTGTCGCACCCCTACACTACAATATGGGGCGAACGCAAATGCTCGCAATGTCGCAGAGCCGAACTTTAGGTTTGCACCCGTTGCATCTGGAACCCGGAGCCATTGCTTGGCGTACAATCCATCAAATCGGCGCTTACAAGCTTGCAGCGGGCCGAATTTCGTCCAGAAAGGGCACCAACCCATTCCAGTTGAATATCTTCCGGCGAATTATATTGAAATGCGCCGGATGCAACCACCTGGTTGGTTTCGGTGTTGACCGACTGAAACTTGTTGCCCGAAAATGTGGCCAGAAGTGTTCCGCTGGTCGCGCGCCAGTCTCCCTGAATACTGGTTCTGGAAACAGCGGCACTGGGTGTGTTGTTCGAGCGTTGGGTATTTTGACAGCCGGCAATGAAAAGTGCCGCCGACAAGGCCAAAACAGTATGGGATTTAATATTCATGATGAAGCCCGCATTTGGTTTAACTAGGTTCGATTATTCGCTGTATTTTCGAATTTATTGGCTTTGTGCCACATTTTTGAGAACATTTCGATGTTTTTTCATATAGAAAATAATGGAAGAACAGAAGAGCATGTCACCATGGAAGTAGATAAAGGAAGTTTGGAATTCTATGAAACTGTATTAGACGCTTACGATAAAGATAAAAATCATCTTTATTATATTGTTAAAAAAGATTATGATGTTGTAACTTTAAGGGCACATTCTATAAATACATTTGCAGAAGATAAGAAAAAAATATACATAAGAGGAGAAAATTGTTATGATTTTGATATGACTGTCATTCCTCAAAGTGTAGATATTTGTATGAAT
>JALTNS010000124.1:6521-6872 GCA_027000565.1 Rhizobiaceae bacterium
ATATTTATCAACAAATCCGCTTTCGGCGTTCTGGTAAACCGCATAGAGCGAATTCACCAGACAATCGCCAAATGCATAGGCATAAACGTAAAACGGCGAGTGGATAAAATGCGGTATATAGGTCCAGAAAGTCTCGTATCCGGGGCCTAGCTTGACCGCCGGTCCAAGGCTTTGTTTTTGCACCTCAAGCCAAATTTCGCCAATGCGGTCCGAGGTCAGTTCGCCGCTTCGCCGCTCCATGTGGATTTTCCGTTCAAACAGGTAAAACGCGATTTGCCGCACAACCGTGTTGATCATGTCCTCAACCTTGGAACACAACAGGGCCTTGCGCTGTTGTGTTCCAAGGTTGAG
>JALTNS010000125.1 GCA_027000565.1 Rhizobiaceae bacterium
CCAGCCCGACGCCGAACATCAGATAGACCAGATCAGGTCGCCACAAATCGACTTCGGGATATCGGCCATAAATGAATTGCTTCATATACACCCCGACATAGGGCCAGCACGCGCCACCCCAATCCTCGGGCAGAACACCACCCTGTTGTACCGTAGCACATGCCAGCCGATCAGCGCCGCTCCATACGGCATCAAAGATCGACCACTGCAGGAACCCGGGCACAACCAAATAGATCAACCAAATCGCGAAAAGCGTAAGGATGGTATTTGGTATGCTTGAAAACAGATTTTTCCGAAGCCAGCCAATTATTCCGGATTCAGTTACCGGCGGCGGCAGTGCCGGGTCCATTTGTTTGCGTACAAAACTGATATTTGCACTACTTGATGAAGATGTATCAGGCATTTTTATCAGTCCTATCTTTCAACCAGTGACATTTTGGCATTGTACCAGTTCATGAACATCGACGTAATGATCGACAATGCCAGATAGGTAATCATGGTCATCAATAATATTTCCACCGCCTGTCCCGTTTGGTTCAATGCAGTGCCAGCGAACACAGATGTTAAATCCGGGTAGGCGATTGCAACCGCCAATGAAGAATTCTTGGTCAGGTTCAGGTATTGGCTGGTCAGAGGCGGGATAATGACCCGCATGGCTTGAGGAATAATATTCAAGCGCAATGTTTGTCCTGGCCGTAGCCCAAGCGCATAAGATGCCTCGGTTTGCCCCCGGCTGACAGCCAAGATTCCGGCGCGCACAATTTCAGCGATAAAGGTGGCTGTATATGTTGTGAGCGCTAACAGCAAAGCGGTAAACTCCGGCGGAACCGGCATGCCACCTCGAGGCCCAAATCTGCCGACAGTCGGATATTCAAACGACAATGGCTGTCCAACAATGAAATAGGTGATCAATGGCAGCAGGAATATCAGGCCCAGTACAGTCCACAATACCGGAAATCTCTGCCCGGTGGCCATTTGGCGTTTTTTCGCCCATTTGGCGACTAAAACTGAAATAATGATCGCGACCAACAAAGCAATTGCAACACTGCCTGCGCCTTCCGCGAATACCGGTTTGGGTGCAAAATAGGCTTTCACGTTCATGGCCCCGAACACACCCATATCAATTGAGTTTTTAGGTGTTGGCAACAGTGCCAATACACCTTTGTACCAAATGAATATTTGCAGCAACAGGGGAATGTTTCGCAGCACTTCCACGTAAACATAAGCCATTCGGTTGATTATCCAGTTTGTGGACAACCGTGCAACACCCAAAGCAAAACCAAGAATTGTCGCGAAGAAAATTCCAAAAAACGCAATTACCAACGTGTTTTGCAGGCCGACACCGAACACTGTACCGTAGCTGGATGTCTCGGAATAATCGATGAAAGGCGAGAAATTTATCGCAAATCCGGCCTCGTTCGAGAGGAATCCAAACCCACCGGCAATGCCTTGTTTCTCAAGGTTGATTGCTGCATTGGAAATCATCCCCCACAGCGCCCATGCGATCACGGCAATCAATACAATCTGGAAAATCCAGCTTCTGATTTTTGGATCATTAAACAGGGCTACTTTCGGCGCTTCTTGAGCCGAAGTCACTTCTTGTACTGCCATTTCCCCTCGCCTGCATTCTTCGCCATTGGGCGATTAAAATTAGCTAGCCTCTGGATGAAAGATTTGAATTTAAGCCGTCTTTGCGCGGCTGTAATTCAAATTGTTCGTATCCTGAATAAATTGTAGTTGAAACCCGGCCGATATATACCGGCCGGATTTCACTGTCAAAGTCGCATTAGCGAATTGGTGGAGCGTACTGCAGACCGCCTTTTGACCACAGTGAGTTAACACCGCGTGGCAGTTTCAGCTGGGTATTAGGTCCAACATTACGTTCGAATGTTTCGCCATAGTTACCAACTGCTTTGATGACGTTTGCAGCCCAGTCATTTCCAAGACCGAGTTTTTCACCAAAGGCACCTTCAGTACCAAGAAGGCGTTTAATGGCCGGATTATCGGAACCCATCATTTCGCCAACATTTGCCTGAGTAACACCAAGCTCTTCAGCATTGATCATTGCATTGTGGACCCATTTAACAATGTTAAACCACTGGTCGTCGCCCTGACGAACAACTGGTCCAAGCGGCTCTTTGGAGATGATTTCCGGAAGAACAACATGATCAGCAGGATTGGTCAGTTTCAGGCGCTGGGCAGCAAGACCGGATTGGTCAGTGGTGAACACGTCACAACGACCGGCATCATAGGCACTCACAACTTCGTCTGCTTTTTCGAATGCAACAATTTCATAGTCCAGCTTGTTGGAACGGAAATAGTCGGCAACGTTCAGCTCGGTTGTTGTACCAGTGTTGGTGCAGACAGATGCGCCGGAAAGTTCCAGTGCAGAGGAAACTTTAAGTTCCTTGCGAACCATAAAGCCCTGACCATCATAGTAGTTTACGCCGGCAAAGTTCAGGCCAAGCTGTGTATCACGGCTCATGGTCCAGGTGGTGTTGCGTGACAGAATGTCAATTTCACCGGATTGCAGAGCGGTAAAACGCTCTTTTGCAGAAAGCGGGGTAAATTTAACCTTGTCGCCGGAACCGAATACAGCAGCAGCAACGCCACGGCAAAGGTCAACGTCAAGACCGGTCCAATTGCCTTTGTCATCTGGATTTGAGAAGCCGGCAAGGCCCTGGCTCACGCCACATTGAACAAAGCCTTTGGCCTTGATGTCATCAAGTGTAGCAGCGGATGCGCTTGACACTGCACCAAAAGCGACAGCGCCGAGAGCGGCAGATAGAATTTTGAGTTTCATAGGAAGCAGCCTTTTCTTTTGCCCTATTGTTGATAATCAATTCGCAAGGCAAGGCACGCTGACAGGTTGAAAAACCTGGAAACAAACTCGAACAAAACGTTGGGTTTACCCAATAGAAGTTACTCCCGACGCAAACTCGAACTGATGCCATGATCTTGAACCACACGATTGTCGATTAGTTCGACTTATCCGCGCCGCCATGTGCATCGCCCTTTGACCTTCTTATAACAAGCGATTATGGAGCGTGGGTCAAGGGGTATATGGCCAATTTCCCAATTCAATCCATTAGCACCCAAATTGTCGCAATATAAATGAGATGTACAACCCATGATAGATTCCAGTAATAACAACAGGAAAGGCGGCCGAAATACCCGTTTGGCCCATGCCGGGCATAGCCCCCGTGAGTATCATGGATTTGTGAATCCACCGGTCGTTCACGCTTCGACTGTGCTGTTTCCGGATACCGAAACCATGTTGGGACGCACCCAGAAATATCTGTATGCAACCCATGGAACGCCTACAACAGATGCGCTGGCCGATGTGTTGAGTGAACTTGAAGGTGCGGCAGGAACGATTCTCGTGCCTTCGGGCCTGGCAGCAATTTCAGTACCATTGCTGGCATTCTGCAAGGCGGGGGACCACGCACTGATTGTCGATAGCTGTTACGATCCAACCCGCCAGTTTTGTGATTTTATGCTGACCAGACTGGGCGTTGATGTGGAATATTTCGACCCGGTGATTGGTGCCGGTATTGCCGAATTGTTAAAGCCCAATACCAGTGTTGTGCTGACCGAATCCCCCGGATCGAATACGTTTGAAATTATGGACATACCTGCAATCTGCAAGGCAGCCCACAAAACCGATGCGGTGGTAATGATTGATAATACCTGGGCAACACCATTGCTTTTCAAACCGCTCGATTTTGGTGTGGATATTTCAATTCATGCCCTGACGAAATATCCTTCGGGCCATGCTGACCTGGTGTTGGGTTCTGTCTCCGCCAATGAACGCACATGGAAACAGCTGCATGATACCCAGTCGGCGTTGGGCACTTGTGCAGCACCAGATGACTGCTATCTGGTTTTTCGCGGATTAAAAACCATGAATGTGCGATTGCAGCATCACGAAAAATCTGCATTAAAAATAGCCCATTGGCTAAAATCCCGACCTGAAGTTGTCCGGGTTCTTCATCCGGCATTGCCGGATTGTCCGGGCCATGAACTTTGGAAGCGTGACTTTACGGGATCATCGGGTCTGTTCGCATTTGTCTTGGACGGAATATCGCGGGAAGAAGCACGGCCATTTCTCGATGCGCTTGAACTGATTGGACTTGGCTATTCCTGGGGTGGATTTGAAAGTCTGGTAACTTTGCCGGACCTTTCAGATCGAACCATCGCGCTCGCACCACAGGAAGGCGCGGTAATCAGGCTTCAAATTGGGCTTGAAGATATTGAGGATATCATCGTTGATCTGGAACGTGGTTTCGCGGCTTTGGCAAAGAACAATTAAGCGCCAAAACCAAGCAGGCGTTTGCCCAGAGTAAATATTCCACCAAAACCCAATGGGGACGCACCGCGCAAGACCCGCCTTTTCGGGATCACCTGCTCATAGGGGCCATTGTCGACAACACGAAACCCGATTTTCCTGGTCGCAAAAAATCTTGCCAGCATTAACGTAAACAACATTCCAACCGCCAACCCCATGATCACATCAGAAGGATAGTGAGCACCAACAACAACCCTGCTGCCGCCGACAACCAGCGCCAACGGAATTATCACAACCCGAAATTGCGGAAAGCGCAAAGCCAGAACGGTTGCAAGAGCGCCAATTGTGGTGGCATGGCCCGACGGAAAACTGGCAAATGAAGCTTCAAAGCGAAGCGGGTCGAAAAATGCAGGTCCCAGGGTTTCGAAATGGCGCGGTCTGGCGCGGCCTATAAACTGCTTGGCAATGATGGTTGTAATGCCACTTCCGATAATCGCTGTAAACATGAACCAGGCATCAAACAACAGGGATGAAAGCCAGACCTGTTGGCGTTTTGCCAGGCCTCGCCAATCAACATAAACCAGCAACAGACAGATAATTCCCGTTGGTACAAGATACCACTCGGATTTTCCGATATCGGTAATAATCTGAAATATGTCGATAATTGCCGGATCGAGATTGCGCTGGGCTTGAATGAGTCGACGGTCAAACAAAAAAAACGATATAGCGGTCGCAATTGTCACCAGAACAAGAATATCACTATAGGCCGTGGGCCAGATCGAATGCCTGTGTTCAAAAGAGCGGCGCTGGTTTCGGCGTGCGACAGTACTGGCGAATTCTTTTTGCCGGTGTTTGAAAGATCGCCGTGGTGGTTTTTCAGTAACGTCCTTCACAGCTGCCATCCATAAAGCCATTCATATCGCTTTTGCAGAGATTTATTACTGGTATTTTCCAATATCAGATTGCGCACAAATGCGGCCGCGCCACCCATATGATAGAGCCCGCGATTTGATCGGGCCAACTTCCAAATCCGGGTGACTCTGGGTTTCCGCAGTTTTTCGTATAATACCAATGCAGCTGGAACATCATCGCTATTTTCGCTTAGCACCTTAGCCAAAACGGCGGCATCTTCAATGGCGGCACCGCCGCCCTGAGCCGCGTAGGGCAGCATGGCGTGGGCGGCATCACCAATCAGCACACAAGGGCCATTGGTCCAGTCATGTTTGGGGTCAATCTGGTTTAGGGGCCACCCTTGCCAGGATTCGGCCCTGTTCAGCAATTGTTTCACATCCTTGTGCCACCAGCTGTAAAACTTTTTCATGGCATCTGGTTCAATATCAAGATTTCGTTTTGAAAGGTCTGAAGCGCACGATTGCGGTGTTATCGCAACAATGTTCAATTGCCGCAATCCACGCACCGGATAACACACAATATGACCGGATTTTCCCATCCAAAGGGTAGTGTCGGTCAAACTTATATTTTCCGGGACCCGGTCCACCGGAATTAGTGTGCGCCAGGCAATGTCGCCCGAGGGCTTTGCCGCAGGACTGCCGATGATCCTGGAGCGAACAATCGAGCCGACCCCGTCGGCACCAACCAGCGCGCCGCCGGTATATTCAATCATTTCTCCCTTTTTTAGCGCCATGACGGTGACACCTTTTTTGTAAATGGCAGCGTCTTCAAGCGCAGCATCGTACTCAATTGAAATTTCAGGGTCTTCATTGCAGGCGCTCAACAGCAAGTTGACCAGATCTGCCCGGTGCAAGACCAGATAAGGCGCGCCGTATTGTTCACTCATCGAATTGCCGAGCGTGAAAACGGATAGGGTCCGTCCCAACTTGCTGCTTTTGATTGTGACGCTTTCAGGTGCAAACCCGGTTGCGGCCAGGCGCCGGTGCAGCCCAAGATCACCAAGTATTCGTGTGGCGTTGGGCGAAAGCTGAATGCCAACGCCGGCATTGTCGGCACATTCAGCGCGCTCCAGTACGACAATGCGAAACCCGCATTTTGCCAAAAGGAGCGCAGCCGCAAGACCTGCGACGCCAGCACCGGCAATAATAATTGTGCGTCTTTTGCTCAATTTGAATTCATTTCAGCTTTGAGCCGGTGAAGGATGAACAGGGGTGAGCACCGGCTGTTTGAATTGCTTATGCGTCTTCCGTTTGAAGCACACAATCAGCCGGCAAGGTTTCTTCAGCTGCCAGTGATCCATTGTGAACAAAGTGGGTCGAGCAATATGGGCAGACCTTTTCGCTGTCGTCTCCCATATCAAGGAAGATATGCGGGTGATCAAACGGCGGCTTTGCACCCACGCACATGAATTCTTTCACACCGATTTCAATCCGTGCTACTCCATCGGAATTGTGAAAATGCGGCACAACATGGTCTGACATCTTGTTTGTCCTGATATTGTTCAGATCTGGGAAATCAAATTTCGTGAACTTCAGCTTGTTTGTAATGCTTTGGGAGACAAATTGGTAGGGTGCAAATGGCATAATTCATAGCACCACTTCTGCCAATAGTTTTTCGGTCTCTCGGCGCAATTGTTCGAAAGTCCAACAGATTAGTCC
>JALTNS010000126.1 GCA_027000565.1 Rhizobiaceae bacterium
CTGCTGTCAACCATAACGCCACCGGTATGCGGGGCAGTATTTATCGCTGCCGGCATGGTTGAGGAAAACTGGCTGAAGGTTGCATTATCCGCGATGGCGCTGGGGCTGGGGTTGTATCTCATTCCCCTTGGCATGATTGCCAATCCAGAACTGATAAAGCTCAGCTCAAACCCGCTTGGCGCAATATTCGCCGCACTGAAAGTCGGCGTTGCCCTGTCACTGGTATCTTACGGCGTGATTGCGCCAAAACCGGCACTTGTACGTATCGGGCTGGTTTTGGCAGGGCTTGGGCTGATGTTTTATTCTGCTTTTTAGTGGCTTTTTAGAGGCGCTCAAGCGGCGCACGGCCTGCGGACCCCTTGGGTCCTAGTCCAACGCTGCGCTCGTCCGAGTGCCATACGGAAATTCCAGTGTGTGGCCTCCGGAAACCATACAGAAAATCCGGCAGGTGGCCATCGAATGACATACGAAAAATCCGTCGTTGTGACATCCGGGCGAGCGCAGCGTTGAACTAACGAGCAATGCGAGTGCAGGCCGCGCTCCGCTTGAGCGCTGCTAAAAAAGCAAGCAGCCTGCAAACTCAAATTACCCGCTATCAAACCCAAAATGGTTTGTCGGCTTCGTCATTAGCCTGTTTGCGCGACAGGCCGACATCATCGAGTAACCGGGCATCAAGGTGGCGCAAACCGGCACGTGTTGTGGCCCGTTTCTGCCACCCCCGAACCAGGGTGAAAATCTGTCCCGGCATATTGAAAACTGCCGTAACCAGATTGTCCTGCTTATCTATTACGGCTTCGCAAACGCAAGTTACCGAAACATCTCTGGTATCAATTTTGATCATGTCAATTCGTCCTTTTGTTCAGCAGTCTGTTTTCAAGTCGTGTTTTGATTTAGGGCGAATTTGACTTCTTATCAAACGATCTTTATTGTAGTTCATATTAATATTTCTAATGTAATTTTTTTTACATTTAGTTGTTTTTCATTGTTTTTGAACTATTTTTTTGATTCAATCGCGTTTGTGCATCTAATTTCGAATAAACTGGAATAATTTAAATCATGTCGCGACGCCTGCCACCTCTTAACTCGTTGCGGGCTTTTGAAGCAGCTGCACGTCATCTCAGCTTTACCCTTGCTGCAGCTGAACTGAACGTAACCCAGGCTGCCGTCAGTCATCAGATCAAATCACTGGAGGAGCGGTTGGGCATGCCGCTGTTCCGACGGTTAAACCGGGCCTTGCTGCTGACTGATGCAGGCCAGACTTTATATCCGGCCATGAGTAATGCCCTGGACGTGATGGCCACGGCAATTGATCGGCTGCACCGTCATGACAAATCCGGTGAACTGACCATTACAACCATGGATTCGTTTGCCGCCACATGGCTGGTGCCTCGGCTGGCGCAGTTTCAAAAGATGCACCCGGACATTGATATTCGCATTACAACCTCTGATCAGATGGTTGATTTTTCCCGGGAAAATGTCGATATGGCCATTCGCTACGGGCAAGGCGACTGGCCCGGTGTTTATGTTGAACCTTTGATGGTTGGAGAAATGTTCCCGGTTTGCGCACCATCGCTGCTGCAATCGGG
>JALTNS010000127.1 GCA_027000565.1 Rhizobiaceae bacterium
CCCCGCAGCGTTCACGGCCCCAAAGAAAGCAAAGCGGTAGAACAAGTGACTTTTGCGCGGGACGAAATGGCAAATCTGGCTTGGGGTATTGAAACGCGCATCGAAGGCAAGGGCGGCAGTGCCATTCAGCGGGACCAGCAATGGGCCAGGGAACGTGATGCCATATTGGACCGCCAAATATCCAAAGTGGCCACGCAAAAATTAAAAGATTCGGAACCGCCTTGGGCATACCGGCTATTGACGGTTGCACCGCCCTATTGGGTGCCGTTTTTGCCCGAAGTCAAGGATGGTTTGGCCATGCCCAACTTGATCCGCGCCCGAATGCGAGAATGGGACTTGTTGGGCGATCAGCAAGCAAAATTTGCGGGGGCAAAAGGCACGCTTTTGGTGCCGGACAAACCGCTTAGCATTAATGAGGAAGAAATATTGGAAGGGGGCGTTACCGTCAGCCGCCATTATCAATCGGCAAGGGCTCCGGATGGACGGTTGCTATTGTGGAGCGCCAATAAAAAGCGGCCGGCAGCACCGACGCAGGGTTCGGGCCGCGAAACAGATAAAATCGATAGGGGAGAGCCGTGACCAAAGCAGGGACCAATCAGTTTTGGCTGCCAACCGTTATGCGTGCAACGGCGCGAATCAACGGTGATTTTGATCCGCCGCCTGGCCAGGGTAAAAGGTGGATGGCCGGCCTTCAGATCAGTGAAAAACATATGCTTGCGTTTCTTGAAAGCATCACGCCGGCATTGCGCGCATTGTTGATGGCGGGATATCAAGTGCCTTATATCGACATCGGCTTTCAATCCTTGCCGGGCCTGCCGGGGATTGAAAACCACTATTTCCGCATCGATTTTCAAGATCGCGCTTTTTCGATGCAAAACCGCACCACTGAGGATAACGCGCAGCTTAACTACGTCAGTGTTGTAAAGCTGAAAATCGAAAAAATTTCGGGCCTGGGTCAAAGCAAGCCGATCGATTTAAGCACCGAAAAATTCGAAGAATTCATCGCGGCCTATCCCGGTGAGCACGAAGCCGAGCAAATGGACGCACCATTTCGGGACCTGCTTGATGCACGCTTTGGTCCAGGCATTGTCAAGCCAATGCGCCGCGCAGGCCGTTCAGTCTGGGACTATCGCAGCAGTATTGTCAGCAATCTGTTATACGATTTCAAGCTCTACGACAATGTTGCCGCGATACCAATTGATATCGGCTATGACGCGCAGAATTTAAGTGGCTCACTTGTGCGTGACACCTTGCTCAAGGCCATCCGGATTGGCGTTTTTGACTCGATCCGCTGGTATGTCGGCAGTTTATTGGTGCAAGATACCGAAGCGGCTTTTGACGCCTATGAAACCGCATTGGAAGACGACAGCCTAAGCGCCCAAGCTTTGCGGCAAATAACGCAGGCTGGGCCTGTTTTTGCTGGTATGTTATGGGCGTTGAACCCGTATTTTTGGGACCAATTGACCGCAAGCAGCACCTTGGACGACGCGGATCGTGTGCGATTGGGTGACATGCGCCAAAAATGTGCGGTTATTTGGGGGACTTTGGGTTCAACGCGGCGCGATTGGTATTCGGATTATTCGGATGTGTCACAAGAAACCGGTGAAAATCAAAGCGACGATTATTCCGGATTCAAGATTACTAATTTGCTACATGCATCGGCTTTTGAAAATCATTTGACATATGCTGCAAGCGAAACACCCCTTGAGCGCGGTGCGTTTTTTTTCCGCCATCAGCCTTTGATACACTTTATCGAACAACAACTGGTCGGGCCGGATATTTACAGCGACGATCTGGTTAAAAAGGGAAATAAAGAAAAAACCATGCCCGGCTATGACCTGAACGGGTCGTTTGTTGGCACTGTTAAACAATATGCCAAACTGAGCTACGCAGATGACAACCCGTTTGGGCCTTTTGTAACGAATATCCGCCTGCATGAAAACAATTTCATGGACGATTACAAAGACCTTATTCAGTCGATTAACGGTGGCATTATAAATTTGGGCGAAGGCCGTTCAGTGGTGAATCGGCTAAAATACAAACCCTATTTTGATCTCATTTTCAGCATGTTCAATATCGGGATATTTTCCATTCAACATGTCACTGGAGATTTGTCGCGGCGCGTGGATCGTGCGCGGGTTTATGCGACAGGCTCGGCGACAACAGAAAATATGATTATTCTCAACCATACGGATTACCCTGATATTTCCGGAGTGCAGATGCGGTTGAGCGCCGATCTTGGCTATAGTATTGATGACAGCATTGCTTGGGAATTTATCCCGTCGCCACCGGCCGAGGATACACAGGCTTTGCGCCAGGCGCTTGAACCGATGCAGCCCGAACTGGCGGCCCAGCTAGCGTCGCAGCTGGATCGTTTGATTTTGGTGCTGGCACCTGGTGTTTCACTTAACAACATGACGGACTGGCCAACAACCTGCAAAGTCGAGGTTTACAGGGTGCAAAGCCACGGGCAGGTTCCGGGTGACGGCGAGTCAATCAACACGGACATTCTCGAAGCCCCCATGACGATTATGGCCTTTGATGATCTCGAACCAATGGAAGGCGAGACCCGAAGTCTTGATTCATTTATTCCGTTGTTTACTGAGAAACCCGAAATACACCCGATGGTCATCATCAAACCTTTTCGGCGCGGGCGGATGTGTGGCGTTGTTGTTTCGACAAAACCGCAGGGTGGGGATTTTAACAGGGGCGTTGACGGCATAGCCGATGTCGAACTGATATTCGATAGCCATTCGGGCGATGCGCGTTACGCCATCGATCTGCGATACAGAATTTTGGAACGGGTCCGCGCCGTGGATTCGGAAACTTTTGAAGTGTCTGTTTTCAATCGCCAACTAGGAGGAGAATATACAACAACACAAATCAGGGAAATCGACGGGGTTGCAAGTGTCATTCAATTTCAACTGATCGTTCACAAGACCAGCAACGTTGTCATCAATATCAAAGATAATAATGTTGGCTATTACGCCGATTATATGCCTCGATGGATGAACGGCGAAGAAGTCGCGACAACATTCAGTTATTCCTTTTTTGACGGGCCGATCCGCGCCATCGCTGATGACGGCAGCGTGTTGCAAACCACTACAAGTTACATGCTGGAATTGCCAAACAAATATGACCCTTCCAGCCCGTCGCATTTGAGCCGCGATGATGGCCCGATGGACCGTCTAAACGCGGCAAATTTTGTGGATGCGGGCAAAAACGTGATTGATGTCGGCATCGGGTTCATTCCCATTGTTGGCGACGGTGCCGACGTGGTTGAGTTTCTAATCGCGATGGCAACGGGCATGGATAAATGGGGCCGACCGGTGACGGGCCTTCAAAAAGCGATTATGTTTGGCTGTATTTTATTACCACTTGTTTCGCCTAGCATGTTCCGTGCGCTAAAACACGCGCCCATCAGTGAAACCGGTGACGTTGGCGGTGACCTTTTCGCCAGCATCCTTGAAAACCAGTCAAAGGGTTTGTGATGGGCATTGTTGCGACGCTTTTCAAATGGACACCATCGCTTGGCACATCAGAGGTATTGTTGCGCCACCTGAATTCGGTGATTGCCAGCGGGATCGATCCGGCGCGCATTGCCACACTTGCGCGCCAAATTAGCGATGCAGGGGATGACATCCTCGAAGTACAGCGACTTTTGCGTCAATTTTCCGAGGCCAATGGCAATGCCATTGAAACCGTGGCCCTGTCGGTTTTGCGTCACGGGTATGGTGAAGCGAATGAAGGGTTGGCTGTGGCGATGGGAGGGCTTTTGAAACATGATTCCACCGGACGTTTATGCGGAGTTCTGATCCCCGAACTGGATCGCAGCCTGAAACGGTTTGCAAGCCGGCGCGACATTGATGTGGCAGACGTCGCTATTGAGGAATGGGTGCAGGCCACCCGTGGCGGCGGGCGGCCACGGGCTATTTTGCAGGTATTGCTGGGCGCAGCCTTGCCAACCGCGGGCAAAGGCACCCGAAGCTCACAGCAAGGCAAATTCTGGCACAAGTTTTTTCCGAGGCCGGAATATCCGCCCGTTAGCAATGCATCCTTGGTCAGTTTTTTAAAAAATCGCGCGGATTTTGACGCTTTGGTTTCGGAAATATACGCGCAACGCGCTGCGGCGGGGCTGCCCATGCCAGACATCAATGTCATTAAGGCGCGTTTCCAAAGCTATTTGCGGCTTCAGGTGAATGGCGACAATATTTTTGATTCCATTCTGGTCGTCGACAGCAATCCATTGGCGGATTTTGGCGAAGACGCACTTAAAAACCTGATCGGAAACCAGAAATTAAGCCATACCGAATTGGTGCATCGCATGTTTGACGCGCACGATCTTTTGGAACAAACAATGCGCGCCACCGGATCGGGCAATTTGAACGACCTTTGGGACATACCCGGCGCACATGGGTTGATCCAAAAGGTAATCACGCGCTCGGGGCATCAAAAGGCCTATTTGTTTGAATTGGAGGTCATCACCGGTTTTGTCAAAGAAATGAAACAGGGTTCGGAAATTATTGACATCGTTTTGCAGGTCCGCATTGGCGCGGCGGAAGGCCCGGATGTTGTGTTGATCAAACTGGCGCAAGGTCCGGAACAGGCATTTATTGTTCAGGCGAAATCATGGTCTCGGGTGACGGCTCTGCTTGGTTCGGGCGGTGAAATGATGCGGCAGACCGGCAGCGATTTGCGCCGGTTCTGGGCGGATTCCGGCTATAGCGAACCTTTGCTGATGTGGATACCCCGCGTCGGGCCTGACGGGTCCATGCGCCAGATGGAGCTTATGGAATTTGGTGACATTTTCGAATTCGTTGTTGACGAGGGCCGCTTGATAAAAAGCCTAGATGCGCCGCTTGATGCCAATGGTGTGCCAATGACGGGCAATCTTTTGAACAATATCAAAGATGCGGCATATGCATCGGTCGATGAGATGAATGACATGCTGACCAGCAATCATGCGATCAATTCGACCATCGGCGAAGCGCAGCTAGAAGCGGTCTTGTCAGGTTCCAACCGACATTTTCGTTCCGGTTCCGATCTGGTTTATTCAGCGGGCGGCTTGCGTGGGCATTTGCAGGCCATCGTAAATGCCAATCCGGATATGGCTGTTCGTGAATTAATGTTGATCCGGATGGTCATGGACAAGACCGGCGCATATGACGAAAACTTGGTGCGGGTGTTGATGGACAGACAGCCGCCAATTCAATTTAGCATAACATTTCAAAACCAACGGAATGTTATACCCGAGGGACCGAATTATCACGCGGATGATTACTTTGACCTTGATCAGGCAGCGGGGGCAGGGCCATGAAAATCGTCATCGATCTATTTTCGCCGCTTTCTGCTGCAACCCAATCCAAAGAATCCTTGATGCGGTTTTTGCGCCAATTGGGTTGGAATGTTGTGTTTAACGACTCCCAGACGGATGCCTTCAAAACGGTTTTAGGCCTAAGCGAAGATATCACCCAACTGGCAGCATTGATCGAAGCCGTGAGTGATGACGGTATGTCGGCGGATGAGATTGCCCAGGCGATTGGAATTGGCCAGTCTATTTTTGGCAAGATCACGCAGCTCTCTTCTTTGGACCTGCAAGCATTGGACGATTTGCCCGAACCGTTTCGCTCACCCGATGAATGGGAACAGCTTGCGCTGAGCCTGCCGAATTTTCTGATCACGGAATATCTAAGGGTTTATCAGTCGAACCTGTTTGAAGTTTTGCTTTTGGTAGGGCTGATCCGGGAAACAAAACAACCTGCGCCGATGCCAGTAACCCATGAAATTTTGTGGGAGGAATTGGGTGGTTTTTTAACCGACCCGGTTGATTTGATCCGGCGGACTTATGGCTGGACAGAAGGTTTTGATTTTCAATTTTTAATCCTGAATCTAGCACGGGTACTATTTGCCCTAGGCTGGATTCCGGCCATCAGGCAATTGCGCGGCGAATTGGCCCAAGACTGGTTGAGCTTTGATCCGGATATAGGCGCGCTGGAAATAGAAATCCCTTTGCTGGAGGCAACAACACCCGATGGCAGCGGTGATGTTTCAGCGGCGCTGGTGATTGGACCTGCAAGCCGGCCAAGTCAGGCGCAGATCAGCGGCATCGCATTAACAAATCTGACTTCGGGTAATCTTGAGCAAAGCATTGATATCAACGAGGATTGGAGCCTCGAAATTCAGGCCTCGGGCGAATTAAATCGCGCTTTGGAAATGAAACTTTTCCCCGGTGGGATTGACCTAGAAACCGATACCGGCTCGGCTGCGGCTGAAATTTTGCTTAGCGGCGCACCAGAAACCCCATGGCTTTTGTTTGGGAACCGCAATGGCGCAAGACTTGAACTTGACCGGTTCAACATGAACCTTGGCGCGGATGTTTCGGCAGGTGTAGGCAATTTTGCAATTGGCGCAAGCACAATTTCCGGAACGGACGGCGGATTGGTTCTGACCATTGCGCCGGGTGAAGGTGACAGCTTTATTGCTGATATATTGGGAGATCAGGCGTTAAAAATAAACGCTGGCATTGGTGCCAGCTGGTCAAATAGTGATGGTTTCAAATTTGAAGGCGGTGTCGGATTTGATGTTGTTATTCCGCTTAATGTCAATCTTGGCCCCATTCGGTTGACGCAATTCCGGCTTGGCCTTGACGGGGGCAGCGAGGGGATCGCGCTGGAGGCCGCTGTGTCCGGCGGGCTTGACCTGAGCGTGCTGTCTGTTGTTGTCGAAGACATCGGATTGCGGGCCAAAATTATTCCGCTGGCCGAGGGTGACCAATCTGGGCTTTTGGGGCCGCTTGATCTTAAACTGGAATTCAAACCGCCCAAGGGCGTCGGTCTTGCCAT
>JALTNS010000128.1 GCA_027000565.1 Rhizobiaceae bacterium
TGAAATACATACATCAATGCTGGCCGGAGCAATGGTGCGCAAGGGTGATATGAAGTCAGCACCGTGGATCAAAGCCTACGAGGACTGGAATGTTGATATCGGGCTTGAATGCGGCATGAGTGGCAAAGCCCAGATCGGCAAGGGTATGTGGGCGATGCCGGATTTAATGGCCGACATGCTGGAACAGAAAATCGGCCACCTTCAGGCCGGGGCAAACACCGCGTGGGTTCCCTCGCCCACAGCGGCAACACTGCACGCCACTCACTATCACCAGATTAACATTGCCGAGCGGCAAAACGAACTCAAGTCGCGAGGACGCGCCAGCCTGGACGACATCTTGTCCATTCCGGTGTCGCCGCGCCCCAACTGGACGCCAGAGGACATTCAGGCGGAGCTTGATAATAATGCGCAAGGTATTCTTGGTTATGTGGTGCGCTGGGTGGAAAACGGTGTTGGTTGTTCAAAGGTCCCCGATATCAACAATATCGGCTTGATGGAGGACCGGGCTACCTTGCGGATTTCATCACAGCACATGGCCAACTGGCTGCACCATAATATTGTTGATGAAGCGCAGATTATCGCAACGATGGAAAAAATGGCCGCAGTCGTTGATGAACAAAACTCGGGAGATACCGAATATCGCCCCATGGCAGCTGATCTTGCCAACTCTATTGCCTTTCAAGCGGCACTTGAACTGGTGTTGAAGGGCTGCGAGCAACCTTCGGGTTATACCGAGCCAATCCTGCATCGACGCAGGATCGAAGCTAAAATGAAATAGACTAAAACCACTTGGCCGACAAGTCGGCCCGGCGCTAATGCGCTGCGCCAGCGCTGGTCCGAGTGCAGTGAGGAATAGCCGCGAGCTAAAACAACTCACCCGACTAAAGCGCTTCATCATTTGATGGAATCACTCTCGGTTTAATTCGCTCAGGGCCAATCGTCCGCGCACGGCCTCCACGGGGGCGGCGCACAAGCGCCGGGCCGCCCTTGCGGCCAGACTGTTTCCGTATAAACGTGAAACAGTCTAATTGATTACAAACAATGTGTCGATGATCGGACAGTCAGGCACATCGCCACGACTGCATTCGGCAGCCATTTGTTTGAGAGAACTTTCAAGCACTTTCAGATCGTTAAGTTTATGTTTGACTGTCACCAGATGCGACATGGTCATTTGGTGAACCTCGCCGCAGGTGAAATCCTTGCGATCAGCCATTTCAAGCAGGGCACGAATTTCGTTCAGGCTAAAGCCAAGTTCGCGGCAACGCTTGATGAATGACAACCGCTTCAACTGGTCGTGATTATATTGCCGATTTCCGCCTTCTGTACGATCCGGTTTCGGCATAATCTCAATACGTTCGTAATATCGAATGGTTTCGATGTTTACACCGGTCACGCGTGACATTTCACCAATGGCATAACCTCGCAAATTTGTGTCTTTTTTCATAAAAAACCCCTTGCATCTGTAGTTAGTACAGATGTTAGCTTATGCCACGATCCAGAAAATTACGACAGGAATCTGTGAAAATGAGTGATATAGCCAACACTTTATCCGGCGAAGTTGAAGGCGACGGTGAAGCCACAAAAACGCGGTTGATTGCAGCCGGTGGCATTCTGGGTGCATTGGGCGCCTCATTGTGTTGCGTCGTTCCGCTGGTGCTTTTCATGCTCGGCGTATCGGGAGCATGGATCGGCAATCTGACGGCCCTAACACCTTACAAACCGTTATTCATCGCCCTGACAGCGGGCTTTTTGGGTTATGGCTATTACCTGGTTTACCGCAAACCAAAAGTTGCCTGCGCCGAAGGTTCTGCCTGCGCCAAACCATTGCCCAATCGACTGGTTAAAGGTTCGCTGTGGTTTGCAACAGTTCTGGTGGTCATTGCATTTGCATGGCCGGTAATCATTCCCGTGATTGCTCCCTATATATTCTAACTGAACAAAGGAAATATCCCCATGAAGAAACTGATTTCTGGTGCAATTCTCGCTTCTGCACTGATGATATCAACGGCATCCTTCGCCGCAGAAAAAACCGTAAAACTGTCTGTGCCCGGCATGACCTGCGCCAGTTGCCCGTATATTGTCAAAGCGGCAATAGAAATGGTTGACGGCATCAAGTCTGTTGAAGCAACTATGGACGATCGTTCAGCCACTGTTATTTTTGACGACGAGATCACCAATCTCGACGAGATTCGGGAAGCAACAGCAGAGGTCGGTTATCCGTCTTCCCTGTTTAAAACGACGAGCGGTTCTTAAACACCCGTAATTTGCGGTCGCCTGACCCGATTTGCTAACCTCATTTGATGACACGTGCGGCATGCGTGGGTAGTCTTGTGCGCATGCGAATGGGATTTTCCCTGCTGAATTAAAACCTAAAAAAACCATAGAAGGTCTAACCATGAATGATGCTGACAAACAGCAAAGCGAAAAAATGCTCAAATCAGGGCTTGTGGCAAGTGTGGTTGCGGCAATCTGCTGCTTTACTCCGTTATTGGTGATTGCGTTCACCGGCATCGGACTGGCCGGACTGATTGGCGGGCTGGATTATTTTCTGTTCCCGATGCTGTTTGCATCCCTTGGCGTCGTCGCCCTTGCGCTTCACATTAGAGCCGGAAAGCCTGGTCCATCGCCGAAAGGCATTATTGCGGTGCTCGTGGTGGCGTTTTCAGGCATTTTGATCTGGCTTGAATTCAGATATGCGATTCGAATTTCTCTCGCGGCAACCGCCCTGGTTGTTTTTTATTGGCTATACCTGCGGTCTGCAAAACCTCAGACAGCTTCCTGATTTAACCCCTTTTGGGAGTAGTAAGATATGAGTGATTGTTGTGATAACGGCCAACCTTCCGATGGTCAGTATGATCTTGCAGTTATAGGTGCCGGCTCGGCTGGATTTTCTGCCGCGATTACCGCTGCCGATGAGGGTGCCCAGGTTGCCTTGATTGGCCACGGTACGATTGGTGGTACTTGCGTCAACGTCGGCTGTGTACCCTCAAAAGCTTTGATAAGAGCCGCTGATACTCTGCACATCGCCCGCAGTGCCGGTCGGTTTGACGGCATTAGCGCATCTGCCCGGGTTACGGATTGGCGAGCCACCGTGAAGCAAAAACAGGCTCTGGTCGATGATTTGCGCAAGGCAAAATACAGCGATTTGCTGCCGGAATATAACAGTGTGGCCTACCTTGAAGGCCTTGCCGCATTTGGCAATGATGGCCAATTACAGGTCGATGGCAGTACTATCAATGCAAACAAGATTATCATTGCCACCGGCACCAGGCCTGCATTGCCTTCGATTGATGGTATTGAAAATGTCCCCTATCTGACCAGCACAACGGCACTGGAACAGGAAACGCTGCCACAATCAATGATCATCATTGGTGCCGGTTATATTGGTGCGGAGATCGCCCAGATTTTTAGCCGGGCAGGGGTTAAAGTTACGGTTGTCAGCCGCCGCGGTCTGTTGCCGGAGGCGGAACCGGAAATTGGCGAAGCTCTAACCCGGTATTTTGGACAGGAAGGCATTACTGTTGTCAGCGGCATTACCTATGATCGTATTGAGCAGGTCGGAAATTCTGTCAATCTGCATGTTAATGATGCCAAGGGTACCAAAATTATTGCCGCAGAAAAGGTTATGATCGCATCGGGTCGAACCCCCAATACCGACCAACTGAATTTGCAAGCAGCAGGCATAGCGACCACCGACAATAGCGGCATTATCGTTGATCCACAAATGCGGACGACCCGTGACGGGGTATATGCTGCAGGTGACGTTACCGGCAGCGATCAGTTTGTTTATATGGCGGCTTACGGTGCAAAAATTGCCGCAAAAAATGCAATGAACAGTAATTCGTTGAGTTATGATAATTCAGTCATGCCTGCAGTGGTTTTCACTGACCCGCAGGTCGCAAGCGTGGGGTACTCAGAGGCTGGCGCACGGGCTGCGGGTTTTGACGTCAAAACCTCGGTGCTCACACTCGATAACGTACCCCGCGCTCTTGCCGCTCGCGATACCAGGGGACTGTTTAAGCTGATCGGCGATGCCAAAACCAAAAAGTTGCTAGGAGCGCATATTCTGGCGCCTGAAGGCTCCGACAGCATTCAAACCGCTGCTTTGGCTATTAAAGCAGGAATGACCTACGAAGAATTGGGTTCGATGATCTTTCCCTATCTGACCACCGTGGAAGGGCTAAAACTGGCGGCCCAGACATTTGACATGGATGTAAAAAAACTTTCCTGTTGCGCCGGGTGATCCTGAATTCTATACTTTACACTCCAGTGAGTGGAAGCTGTATGATATCAGAAACTCAAACGTCAAAAGATGGATTGAATGATGTATGGAGACTATATGAACTGGGGCTGGGGTGGCATGATTTTTGGTCCGTTGTTTATGTTACTGTTACTTGCCCTGTTTATTGCTTTCATTGTTCTGGTGATCAAATGGGCTGGCGGCCTTGGCTCGGAAAGCCGGCCAAGGCAACGCACTGCACTTGATATTCTCGAAGAGCGTTATGCGGCGGGTGAAATCAACCGGGATGAGTTTGAAGAAAGGCGCAACGCACTTCGCTCGTGAATAATTTGAAATTTTCAAGATGATTGCTGCATTCTGATACATCAGGACGAACTTGGACCGGACCAGAATATAGCAAAAAATAACCCCTGTGATTGCAGAATATTCTTGACTCCGTACTTGGGTACGGATGCCAGAAGTATGCCTCACAAAATTGCTTCCCGCGCATGAGGATAGTTTATGGAGCTTGGATTTCAGGCATTGATCCTGTTGCCCATTGGTTTGGGTCTGCTTGGTTTTGTCGAACCGTGCACAATCGGCGGCCATTTACTCTTTTTAGACACTCAAAAAAACCGGTCACGTGCCGAGAAAATCAAAGCGGTTGCTATTTTTGTTACTGCCAGAGTACTGGTTACCGGCCTCATTGGCGCCATTGTGTCATATGTCGGCCAAAAGCTTATCGGGGTACAAACCGGAATTTGGCTGGTGTTTGGCATCATTTACCTGATTGTGGGGCTGGCATTTTTACTGGGCCGGGCCGGGCTGATTAAAAAGCGCATCAGTATTGCTCCAGATACCTGGAAACGCGCCAGTAACCCGGTGGTTTTGGGCCTTGCATTCGGGCTTAACATTCCGGCATGCGCCGCGCCGATCGTTTTTGGCCTGTTGGGACTGGCAGCAACTACCGGCACCGTGGTTTCCGGGTTCCTCATGATGGCGCTGTTTGGAATCTCGCTCTCACTGCCCCTGGTTATTTTTGCGATTTATCCAAGACTTGCCGGTTGGCTTGAAAAAATTGGCGACAAAATGATCCGGATGCGCTGGACAATCGGCATTGTCTTTGTCGCTCTTGGTATCTGGTCAATCTGGTTCGGGCTATATGTCGATCCAAAGGACTGGTCGGGACTGGCCGCCACATGAGCACTAAAAAGAGTAAATTTTCCAGTGTGGTTGCTGCCGGTGTCACCTTCCAGGCCGGTTCAACCGCAGTCGATTCAGCGACTATTATGTCAGCACTGGTTTTTCAATTGACCGGTAACTCGATTATTGTTGGCGCGGTGACGGCAATATTGCGATTTGGCTGGCTATTTCCGCAATTAATCATCGGATATCTTGCCCAACGCTCAGGGTCTAGCATGCACTACTATATATTTGGTGCATTTGGCCGCGCAACAGCGATGGCGGTCCTTGCGCTGGTTTTGTATTCTGGTGCTGACTGGAAACCGGGAAATCTGGCCATTATCGTGATGATGTTGTGGACGGCCTACGCTTTCATCAGCGGCATTGTTGCCGTTCCCTATAACGACATTGTTGCACGATCTATCCCTTCGGAACTGCGCAGCAGAATGCTGGCCGCGCGTTTTTTTGGTGGTGGATTATTGGCCCTGGCAATTGTCGCGATTGCCGACAATCTGGTCGGTACATTGCCATTTCCGCTTTCTTATTCTGCCATTATCGCCATGGCTTCGGTGTTGATGTTCCTGTCATCCTTTGTTTTTACAGCAATGGGAGAACCACCTGCGGTAAAAACAAAAAATGAAAAACCGACTTTTTTTCAATACCTGAAAGATGGCATTTCGGTTTTTAAGACCGAACGGAATTTTCGCCTGTTTGTATTCGCCCAATGGTGCGGCGGGGCGGTGTTAATGGCGATGCCGTTTTTTGTGGTTCAAGCCAGTGCGTCCGGTTTTGATCTGCAACGTGTGGCACTTTTGCTGGGCGCTCAAACGACAGGCGCCTTGGCTTCAAATTTTTTGTGGGGCTGGTGGGGCGACCGTCTTGGCAAAGTCAGCCTGCTGCGGGCGATTGCCATTGCACGAATAGTCCCGCTTTCCGCTGTGTTGTTGATTGCAACAACGGGTATATTTGGTCCAGGCCAGATGTTTTATCTATATTTGGCAATATTTTTTATTCTGGGAGCGCTCGCAAACGGACTAACAATTGCAGTGATCGGGTTCCTGATGGAAATCTCTCCAGATGATCAACGCCCTGCCTATAGCGGGTATTTTAATGCCATAACCGCTCCGGCGTTTTTGTTACCGCTGTTTGCCGGAATTTTAGCCAGCATATTTGGACTGTCGCTGGTGTTTATTTTCTCGCTGATCGCTGCAATTACACAGTCGATAATTTTGATGCTGATCGATAGTCAAAACCAATCAAATTGAAACCTTCAAATACGACCAGTCCAATGCACAATAAAAACGGGCGGTCACATTTTGTTACCGCCCGTTGTTGCTGATGACTGGAAACCAGAACTTACTTTGTGTAAACCATATCATCACCTGAGGCGAGTGAGTGGCAGGCAATGCAACCTTTTTTGGCACCCTTGGCGACTTTTCCGGCAAGCATCATACCCTTGGGATTTTTGTCCAGTGAACCATCGGGAAGATATTTGACCCAGAACCAGTCCTTGTTGTCTGAATCATAACCGGCTTCGCGCTTGAACATCACCGTCACCGCACCAAGATGTTTGGCCCGGTCCGCCTGCACGGCTTCAACTTCGACATCTTTTGGACCGTAATTGCGTTTGACGATTACCTCGCCGGTATAGCCATTCACTGTGGCCTTGGTGTAAAATGTTTCAAGGACAAAACCGTGGGGCTCCGTTCCCTCATAGGGAAATGTGTTGATTGCATTCTTGCCAACCATGCCACCTTTTTCGAGCGCAGCCCAAAGACTGGCCGCATAGGCTGCATCTTCTTTACTGCCAAATGGTGCCATCTGGCTCTGCGCACCGGTTGAAAATGCGATAACAGCAGCCAATGCCAGGCCACCAAGTTTCAGTTTGCTCATTGTATTCTCCCATTAATGGTTATGCAATTACACAACGCTAGCGATTGTCTTAATCACGCCCCACTCACGTTCGCTTGAGCGAAATCACAATTAATTGTAAGCCTTATTTTCCCGTTTAATATCTTATACTTACGCCAATTTTCACAGGCCTGTGACTGGACAGTTACCAGTTGTCTTGGCCCAATGTCCGAGTAGATTGGCCGACCAGGAACCAAGGATATCAAGACGATGAATTTTATTTCAAAAACTATCGGTACAGCGGTGGGAATTTGCATTATTTTGCTTGGCACTAATGCTGCCTTTGCTGCAGGAGACGCCGAAAATGGAAAAAAGATATTCAAGAAATGCAAGGGTTGTCACCAGATTGGAGATGGTGCAAAAAACAGCGTCGGCCCGGTCCTCACTGGTGTGGTCGGGCGAAAGGCTGGAACCTTTCCGGGGTATTCCTATGGCAAGAGCATGCGTCAGGCGACGAAGACCGGTCTGGTGTGGAGCGAGGAAAATCTCGACGGCTGGCTAACCAGCCCGAAAAAATTCCTGCGCAAGGTGCTTGATACCCGCAAAGCCAAGGCGAAAATGAGGTTTAAACTTAAAAAACCAGGCCAGCGACAAGATGTCATCGCCTATTTGAAAACCTTCAGCACAGATGCCCAAGCGGCAACAATGCCAATGAAAACTGAAACCGGTGGTATGGCAAAGCCAGCCAAGGCAATTTCTACCACAGATATTTGTGTCGAAAACCAGTCCGGCAAAACCCTGCTCTTTGTGGTTGAAGCCAAAGGTGGCAAGCGGGTTGTAAAAACCCTAAAGGCATCTGAAAATCTGTGCGCCCCGCAGGCAATGGCCGATGCGGGAGGTACTGTTGGGGTGTTTCAGGATGCCGACGCGCTTGAAGGGTGTTCCAGACTGGCAAAAGCAGGCAAGGCCGAACGGCTGATATCCTACGTGCCATTCGACAATTGCGGATGGGTGCAATAGGGTTACAAAATCAGGCTGCTGTCGATAGTCCTACAGCTCGTAGAAATCGGCGATGGTTTGCCAGCCCTCTTCCGCTGTATCGACTATTTTGAACAAATCGACATCGCCCGGTGATACGGTACCCTCTTCAACCAGTGCATCGATATTGATAACCCGCTTCCAGAATTGCTGCCCAAACAGCAACAATGGAATGCGTTCCATGCGCCCGGTCTGAATGAGGGTGAGAGTTTCAAAAAACTCATCCAGTGTTCCAAAACCGCCGGGAAACACGGCAACTGCCCGCGCCCGCATCAAAAAATGCATTTTTCGGATGGCGAAATAGTGAAAATTGAAACACAGATCTGGCGTTACATATTCATTTGGTGCCTGCTCGTGCGGCAATACTATGTTAAGGCCAATTGAAGGCACGCCAACATCTTGCGCGCCCCGGTTGCCTGCTTCCATAACGCCGGGCCCGCCTCCCGTTACCACCACGTATTCCTTGTTTTCGCGTTTGGCAGATTCCAGAGAAGCCATACGGGCAAACTGTCTGGCCACCTCGTAATATCTCGAGTTTTTTTCCAGGTTCTTTTTGGCAATCGGGGTTTTGGCTGCCCATGCCTCACCACCGGGCTCAGGAATACGCGCACCTCCAAACAGCACCACAGTAGATTCAATGCCGGCCTCGGCCAGCAGCATTTCCGGCTTCAGCAATTCCAGTTGCAACCGAATAGGACGGGTTTCTTCGCGGCACAGAAAATCCTGATCATCGAATGCCAAACGATAAGCCGGCGCTCTGGTCTGAGGGGTATCTGGAACCTTCCTGACACGTTCCCTGTCTTCGCTCGAATGTTTAAGAGGGTTGTGGTGTTTTTCTGTTGCAGCAGCGTTCATATCTGTTTCCTGTTCAAATTTTGACCGCAATCATGAACCTGATTGATTGACGCTTTGTAACGCTTCGCATAGTTTCCGAAAAAAATGACGGGGTTTGCGCCAGAGAGGCATTCTTTAGCACAATTCCGCAAATTCGATGACAAGAAGGATTATTCATGAGTAATACAGATCTTGCCCAGCTGCAGGCAATTATCGACAAGGCATTTGACGAACGTGATCAGATTAATTTGACCACTAAAGGGGAGGTTCGTGATGCGGTCGAGGAGGCCCTGAATCTGCTCGACAGCGGTGCTGCCCGGGTTGCCGAACGCAACAGCGGCAATGGCGACTGGCAGGTCAATCAATGGCTTAAAAAGGCCGTGCTTTTGTCCTTCAAACTTAATGACATGGCCATGATTTCCGGTGGTGCCGGCCAGTCCAACTGGTGGGACAAGGTTCCCTCCAAATTTGATGGCTGGGATGCGGGCAATTTTCGCGAGGCCGGGTTTCGCGCGGTGCCAAACTGCATTGTCCGCCGGTCAGCCTATATCGCGCCCAGCGTGGTTTTGATGCCGTCCTTTGTTAATCTTGGTGCCTATGTCGACGAGGGCACCATGGTCGATACCTGGGTTACCGTTGGTTCATGTGCCCAAATTGGCAAAAATGTGCACCTGTCAGGTGGCGTTGGCATTGGCGGCGTGTTGGAGCCGTTACAGGCGGGGCCGGTGATCATTGAGGATAACTGTTTTGTCGGCGCACGCTCCGAAGTCGTTGAAGGCTGCATCGTGCGCGAAGGGGCGGTGCTCGGCATGGGCGTATTTATTGGTCAGTCAACCAAGATTGTGAACCGTGCTACCGGTGAAATATCCTATGGCGAAGTCCCGGCCTATTCTGTTGTTGTGGCAGGAACCATGCCCGGAAAACCAATGCCCAATGGCGAGCCTGGACCAAACCTTTATTGCGCGGTGATTGTCAAAACCGTTGACGAGCGCACACGCTCTAAAACATCAATAAACGAATTGTTGCGCGACTAATTCAGCCCCAGGAAGGGCATCTGCAAATGGAGCCGAACTTTGACCGATAGTCCAAAATATACCCTTAAATGGCTGTTTTTCGGTTTCACCGGGCGAATCCGTCGTTCGACCTATATCTGGTCAACCGTGTTTTTTGTGGCGTTAAACGCCTATGTGGTAATGAGCATTGTTACCACCCCGAAAGAAAGCACAGCTTTCGGTCTTTGGGGGTTGGCAATGCTGGCCATGTTAATCGTCTCAACATGGGCATCAATCGCACTTTCTGCAAAACGGTTGCATGATATCGGGTTTTCAGGATTTCTTTCGTTGCTGATGTTTATCCCAATGGCGTCGATGATTTTTTTCCTGGCCCTGTGCGTGATGCCGGGTGAAGCCAGAGATAATCAATATGGGACCTCACCAATTCCCTCTTCCAGATAAGTGATCTTCGATGACCCAACTATCCCGTTCGGCGGAATTGCTGAAAAACCTAATCCGTTGTCCGTCGATTACCCCAGCTGAAGGCGGTGCTCTCAACTATTTGCAGCAAGAACTTACCCGACTGGGGTTTGAAGTTCACCGGATAATTTTCAGCGATGAAAACACGCCAGACGTTGAAAACCTGTATGCCCGTATTGGCGATCAGGCACCGCATGTCTGTTTTGCCGGCCACACTGATGTGGTGCCTGTTGGCGATCCCGGTCAGTGGAAAAAAGACCCGTTTGCAGCGGAAATCGTCGACGACCAGATGATTGGTCGCGGTGCTGTCGATATGAAAGGTGGCATCGCCTGTTTTATTGCAGCCGCAGAAAAATTTCTCGCAAACCGAAACCCGCTTTCCGGCTCAATATCCCTGCTCATTACCGGTGACGAAGAAGGCCCTTCGATCAATGGTACGGACAAATTGCTGAAGTGGGTAAATGATCGCGGCGAAAAAATCGATGCCTGCATCGTTGGTGAGCCGTCCAACGCAAAAACTATCGGCGATACCATTAAAAATGGCAGGCGCGGTTCTCTGTCCGGAAAACTCACAGTTCATGGTGTTCAGGGGCATTCGGCCTATCCTCATCTGGCCGACAACCCGGTACGCGGTCTCATCGACCTTCTCGACAGTTTGCTTGCCGCCCCATTTGATCAGGGAACCGATGAATTCCAACCCACTAATCTGGAAGTCACGTCTGTCGATGTGGGTAATCCGGCAGCCAATGTGATCCCGGCATCAGCCAGCGCCATATTCAATATACGTTTTAATGACTTGTGGAATGGACAAACCATTGCCGAAGAAATTGAACAGCGGTTCAAGGCCGGAGCCAGTTCTGCCAGAATCAGGCAAAACAAGCCTGGCCCGACAAACTTTTCTATCGAGTGGATTGGCCGGGTCAGCCCGGTGTTTTTGACCACCGATAAACCCCTGACCGACACGCTTTCCAATGCAATAAAATCAGTAACAGGAAAAACACCGCAACTTTCAACAGGTGGCGGCACATCGGATGCACGGTTTATCAAGGACTATTGCCCGGTTGTCGAATTCGGTCTGGTAGGACAAACCATGCATCAAATCGACGAACGGGTTGAAATTGACGATCTGCAGACCCTGGCCGATATTTATTATACGTTTCTGGATGAATATCTGCCGGATAATGGGGCGTGAGGTGAAAGGAACACACCAATTTGATTCTGGCAAAGTGAGCTCCCCATGAGCTTGAACTATGTTTTCGAGAACATCGCTGCAAGCACACGGATCATGTTGGGAAACCCGCAAGGCCTGGCTCAACTAGACCGGTCAACGTCCGGGTTCTGGAGATCATTTTATGCACTTGTGCTGACAGTTCCATTCACATTTGGGGCTAAGAAATCTGAATATTATCAACTACTTGAACATAACAAATTTGAACAACCGGTGTCGTTGTTCGGTTTTATCGCAGTTCAGGAAATCACCTCGATTGTGGCCTATATGGTCTCGTTGATTGCGCTTTATGCCATTACAGTTTCAACAGGAAGCCAGTCCCGACTCGTCCAATGTGTGGTCGCGATGAACTGGAGCAGCCTGGCCCTGGCGATAATCTCGTTTCCGGTGGTGGTATTTGTGAACCAGGTGTCGGGAGCCAGCCCTGCACAACAAAACCCGATGCTGACAATTCTTGTACTGGCGCTTATGGTGATATTCATTCTGGCAATGTTCAGAATTATGCGGATATCCCTGCAGATATCCCGGGAAAGTGCAGTGGTTTATGTTTTCGTGATATCAACATTTGAACTCATTACCTACTTTTTCCTGCTGAACCTTGTCGGGTATTGAAAGATTTTGTGCATTTTTTTGATCTAATGGTGCAATTGACCAAAAGACGGGATGGAAGAGTTTAACTGTTATGAGCGCCAATCACCGCATCCATCGAACAATAGTGGATACAGGCAGGGGTTTTGCTGTGTGTCTGGCTGCTGTGATGTTGTTGGCAGCTATGCTGCACGTTAAACCTCTTGAGGCCGGGTGGCGGGAAGACCAGAAAGTCTTCAAAATCGGGATTGTCGGCAACGGCAAACCCGTTGCAACATATCGGCGAGCAGGTCCGTTTCGCGAATCACTACCACAGGTTCTCGATATGCCGGCCGAAGTTTATATAGCCCGCGATTATGACGCACTTATTGATGCGCAGATCGACAACAAAGTTCAGTATGGAATTTATTCCACAGGCTCTTTTGCCGCCGCATGGGCGCGGTGCAAATGTTTGACACCTGTTGCTGCAGCCAAACTGGCAAGCGGAGTGGCGCAATACTTTTCGGTATTGGTGGCTGATGGAAACAAATATTCGTCGATCAACCAGATGAAAGGCAAACGCGTAGCCATTACCAGCAAACAATCCCTGACCGGTTACATCATTCCCAAACGGGAACTGGATGGGAAGGTTTTAGCGTTTGGTGATAACCCGGTAGCTTCTGATGCGACCACAATTGTGGAAACAGGTTCAACTGCCGCCAGCAAAAAAGCTCTGCTATCCGGTGAGGTCGACGGGATTTTTGGCTGGAGTACGATGAATGGCTCTGAAGCTACAGGATATTCGGCCGGGACCTTGACCGATCTTTATGCCGGAAGCGACAATTTCGGCAATATGTACAAGGCAATCTGGCAATCCCGCCCCATTGCCAATGGACCTCATGCGGTGAGCAATAGTGTGCCGGAAGATATCCGAGAAATTATTCTGGTATTCTTGCGCGACCTTTTTAACAAAAACCCGCTGGCCTATGATTCCATCGAGCGATATCGGGGAGGTGGATTTACCAAGGTTACCCTTTCTGATTACCAACCGATGATTGATCTGATTGTTGGCAAAAAATAACCCGTGATTTTTAGGGCCTTACCCGGTAAATTCAACCGTCGCGCTGGTCCGTGGCGCGTTGTAATTTTTCTCATCGAAAGATATGGTGTTGATGATGCCACCACCGATGGCGGGTGTATATTCATAGGTGACATTGGTGACAATCAAAAAGGTATTATTGACATTGATCCTTTCTGGAATTGGATAGGAAGAACCGACTGATGGAGCGGTGGCGTTTGAAGATGCCCGGCTCCACACAACACTGGCATTGCCGTTTTCATCAATTTGAACGCCAACCACATAAATCTTGAGCGGGTCGGCGCTGTAAGGCGCCATAACAGCCCTGGAGGCGTTTATTATGTTGTCGACCTGGTTTGCTGTTATGTTTTCAGATTGAGCAACCAGATCTGACAGGGTGGCAGCCACCCGTGAAACTTTTCTGCTGTTTGTTACACCCATCGCAGTTTCTGCAACACCGAGATAAACACTCACCAACATTGGCGCAATCAATGCAAATTCGACTCCACTGAGGCCCTTCAGGTCATTTTTGAAGGCAAGGAATTTGTCAATGAGGGCAAATTCGAAATATTTGTAACTGTTTCTCATGTTCATTTTATTTGCCTGTCGTTTTGTTGGTTTGTCGTGCTTTCGTTAGCGCTGTTAAAATGGCTCGTTCTGGAATGCCGCTGTTGCAACCAGCAACCGGGAACCATTGGACAGGCCGGTTACATCTTTCCAGAGATAGTCGAGGAATATCGGCCATTCGTAATAGGCGCGCACGATAACTATTTCGGATGGATTACCTGTGTCGTAGGCCATTTCTGAATCGTCCAGATTACCATCAGCATCTGTTGGAGTCGTAAGCGGGGTGTCTGGAAAAGCATTGAATGTCTTGATATCAAGTTTGATATTATCACAATCAAAAAGACCCCAGGTTTTACTGCAAATTTCGTTGCGCACTTCCGTAACAGTTGTATTTGAGGACTGAACCTGCCCGGTCCTGATACGTCGACCCATATTGTCAACGCCGGATTCAAACACCTGGGCTGCAAAAAAACCGATTGCCGTTTCCAGAATTGCGAATATCAGCATCAAAAAAGGCACAGCCAACATGCCAAATTCAATTGCCGCGACTCCATCTTCAGATTCCTTGAACCTGTTGATAATGCGAAGTCCGAACAGTTTTCGTTCGCTCACTTTGTTTGCAGGATGCTGATTCTGCATCTTAATTACCTCACCACCGACTACCACAGCCTGTTGTCGAAATGGTTGCTAATTCCTGCTCTGAATACCGAATTATTAAATTTTTTGCCGGTTTTCAAAAGCCATTACGCAACGTATTGAGTGTGAAGTTTTACCAGCTTTAGATTGAACATTGGTTGATCCGCAAACGATGAATTTAACGGCTTTATTAACCCGTTGTTAACCGCCCACCGCCGGGTTTATTGCCGCCAGAAACTCGGGAAAAACAAGACCAGCACAGTAAACAGTTCCAAACGCCCGACCAGCATGGTTACGCTTAAAATCCACTTTGCCGGGTCGCTCAAAGCCTTGTAATTTCCCGATGGGCCGATCATGTTACCAAGGCCCGGACCGACATTCGATATGGCGGACCCCGCGGCTGAAATAGCGGTCAACATGTCCAGCCCGGTGAGACTGAGCGCTATTGAGGATATTGCAAAGGTCGCGATATAAAGAAAAAAGAAGCTCATTACCGCCGATGAAACCGTAGGCGGTAAGGGTTTTCCGTTAAACTTTTTCACAAAAACTCCGCGCGGATAAGCAATTTTATAGAGGTGTTGGCGGATATCCTGAAACAGTACCTGAAACCTGAATATTTTAATACCGCACGATGTGGATCCGGCGCAGCCACCAATAAACATGATTACAAAAAACAGGGCAACAGACCCATGGCCCCACAAGGTGTAGTCATCGGTGGCAAACCCGGTGCCGGTGATAATTGATGTTACATTGAAAATCGCATCAACGAGGCGAAACAGGCCCGGGTTCACATCTGAAATGCTCTCCAGATTCCAGACAATGACGATTGCCAAAAATAGCACCGCGAGAAAAACCCGCACCTGCGAATCTTTTAACAATGGTCTGGCGTTGCCACGGGCCAGTTGAACATAGAGCAAAAACGGGATTGACCCCAAAACCATGAACAGCGATGCGGTCAGATCTACCGCCATGCTATTGAAACTTCCAAGCGAACCGTCGCTGGTGGAAAATCCACCGGTGGCAACGGTTGTCATTGCGTGAACCGTTGCATTAAAAACCGACATTCCGGATGCCAGATAAGCCAGAAAACACAGAAAGGTCAAAACAACGAATATTCCGGTAATTGAGCCGGATATCTGTGACGCGCGTGGCAGTATTTTGTCCGAGGTATCAAATGCTTCGACTTTGAATATCTGCATGCCACCAATTTGCAGCATCGGCAGAACAGCCACAGCCATGACCAGAACACCAAGCCCGCCAAGCCATTGCAGAATTCCGCGCCATAACAATATACCGGTTGGCGCATTGTCCAGCCCAACTATAACCGTTGCGCCGGTGGTTGTCAGTCCGGACAGGGATTCAAAATATGCATCCGTGTAGGTCGGCACTACTCCTGACCACAAAAACGGCAGGGCGCCAAATCCGCTCAATGTCACCCATGCGGCAACCGTCATTACAAATGCCTGACGGGTCGTGATACCCTTATTTGTTCCGCGCGCGCTTGAAAACAAGCCAAGCCCAACCAAAAGGGTAAAGCCACCGGCTGAGGCAAAAACCTGCCAGTCTTTGCTGTCATTCAACAGATCAACAATTGCCGGGATCATCATGGCGCTGCCAAGGGTCGCCAGCAATACACCGACAATCAGCAATATGGGTCTGATGTCCATTCGGTTAGTTCAGCGCCGCCGACTGGCCGGGAATGTCGAGAGAAAAAGCCGGTATTACCACCTCCAATGCCTCACCTTCATTATTCACCATTTGATAGGAGCCGGACATGATACCCGACGGTGTGGAAAGTGGACATCCGCTGGTATATTCAAACGTTGCGCCGGGAACCAGCAAAGGTTGTTCACCAACAACCCCTTCGCCACGAACTTCCTGAATTCGTCCTTGCTCGTCAACAATATGCCAATAGCGGGATATCAATTGCACTTCACGGGACCCCTCGTTTTTAATGCTCACATGATAGGCCCAGAAGTACCGGTTATTGGCGGGATCTGATTCCTGATCCAGATAGGCCGGTTGCACTTCAACCGATATCGAATGGGTCGTTGTTGAATACATTGCACACTTCTTGTTGGTTTATCGGCAAACATCAGCGCCCGGGCGGGCGATATTCAACCGGTTAGATTCAGAACAGGCAGAATACTCCAAGGTAATGCGGTTTCACAACCCACCTGGTTTTAGCGATTAATTTTAGCCAACTATTTTCCCTTCCACACCGGGTCTCGCTTTTCAGCAAACGCCTTAAACCCTTCCAACCCGTCTTCGCTGCCATACAATGTGTCAACAGTTGCAAACTGGCGTTTGGTAATTCTGTTCAGCGCATCCTGAAATTTCATGCCTTCTGCTTCGCGGGCAACTTCCTTAATTGCGGCAAACACCAAAGGTGGCCCTGCTTCGAGCTGGCGGGCAATTTCCCACACATGATCAAGTAGATTTTCCTTTGGCAAAATCGCGTTAACCAGGCCCCAGCGGTGCGCCTCACGGGCTTCCATCCACCGCCCGGTTAACAACATATCCATGGCCACATGGTAGGGAATGCGCTTTGGCAATTTTAGTGTGGCCGCATCAGCCAGGGTTCCTGCCCTAATTTCAGGTAGCGCAAAGGTCGAATGATCGGCGGCGAAAATCAGATCGCATGCCAGCGCCAGTTCGAAACCACCACCGACAGCCATGCCATTTACCGCGGCAATAACCGGTTTGTTGAGGTCTCGCAGTTCCTGCAGACCGGCAAAACCGCCCACCCCATAATCGCCATCGACCGCATCGCCTTCGGCGGCGGCTTTCAAGTCCCATCCAGCGGAAAAAAACCGGTCGCCAGCGGTTTGAACAATTGCCACCCGCAATATCGGGTCATCACGAAACTCCCTGAAAACTTCGCCCATAATCCGGCTGGTTTCGAGATCGATAGCATTTGCCTTTGGGCGGTCAAGGGTTACTTCAAATATTCCGCCCTCGCGACGGGTTGATACAGTGTCATTCATGGTCAATTCTCCCCAAAACCATCAGGGCATCAGCGGCAATGGCGCCATGCCCGTTTGCGCAAATAATCAGCGGATTAATATCCAGTTCCTGAAGTCGATGCCGATTGGCCAAGGCAAATTTCTGGATCAGCATGATTGAATTAACCGCTGCAGAAAAGTCAGCGGGAGGCTGGCCTCTGAACCCATCAAACAATCTGGTGCTTTTTAACCGCCGCAATGCTTGCTCGATTTCGCTTCTGCCAAATGGCAATAACAGTGTTTGAGCATCGTTGAAAACCTCGACCATGATACCTCCGGTGGCAATTGTCATAAGCAAGCCAAATTGTTTATCGCGGATGATGCCAATGAGCAGTTCCATGACCGGTTCGGCAACCATTTTTTCCAGATAAAGGCTGTTGCTGACGCAATACAGATCCCTGGCAGCATCAGCCACATCGCTGGCATTGGCGAGGTTTAGCCTGACGGCTTTCTGCTCGCTTTTGTGTGCCAGTCCCAGCGCTTTCAGAACAACCGGATAACCAATTTCATTTGCGGCCGATATGGCGTTTTCTGCCGGGGAAAGACGCTGTCCATTCGGGACGGTTATGCCAAATTCGGACAGAATTGATTTTGCTTCTGCCTCATCCGGGCAGTCAACTTGCTGTCCGGATGATGAATCACAGATCGCCAGCGGCTCAAATAATGACGCCTTCCATGCTTTGCCAATATCTGCTGCGACCTCAATAGCTATCAGCGCCTCATCCACACCGACAAGCGGGGTAATGCCACGATTGATCAATTCCATGCCGCATTCTTCGTTCAGGTTTTCGTGCAATGTTGAAATTACACAGGCTTTGGCACTGTTCGCCAGTGAGGCGGCTTCAAACGCATCAATCGTTATCTGCCAACCATCACCGATGCAACGATCTTCGCGCGGGAAATCCAGTATCAAACAGTTAAGGTCAAAACCGGCACTGGACATGGCGCTGAACGTTGCTTCAATTTTCTCCCGCTTGCCCCAAATATAAGTGTGATAATCAAGCGGGTTGGAAACCGCCACCAGTGGGCCAAGTATGGCTTGAACCGGATTGATTTCATCATCTGTCAATTCGCGAAAACAGAGTTTTTTGCCTTCTATCGCATCCGCCATCAGGCCGGCTTCCCCGCCTGAACAGCTGAGCGAGGATATCGAATATCCGTCAAGCGGTCCGCTCACATGCAATAGTTTCAAGGTTTCAAGCAACGCCGGCAAGGAAAACACCCTTGCGATGCCGATACGTCTAAAGAACGCATCCACCGCATTGTCCTGGCCGGAGATTGAAGCGGTGTGGGTAAATGTGGCCTTTTGGGCGGCCTGGCTGCGGCCAACTTTCATTGCCACAACCGGTTTTTTTAACATGCGGGATTTGCGTGCAACCGCCTCCATGCCCACAACACTATCAAAACCTTCAATGTGCAGGCCAAGCGCCGTAACCCGCGGATCGTCAAGCAGATCAAGCGCAAGTTCGCACATGCCGGTTTGCGCCTGATTGCCGACTGTCAATATATATGCAATCGGCAGGCCCCGTCGCTGCATGGTGAGATTAATCGCAATGTTGGAGGATTGGGCGATGATGGCAACGCCGGTCCCGTCGTCGCCAAGCGACTTGCCGCCATGCTGGTCTGGCCAAAGCGCGACCCGGTCCACGTAGTTCAGCAGGCCATAACAGTTTGGCCCGATGAGTGGCATATCACCTGCCGCATCAATCAGCGCTGATTGCAGGTCTTCGCCCAATGCACCGGTCTCACCAAACCCGGATGCATAACAAATGACCGCTCCCGCGCCCATATTTGCAAGATCTGCGACAATACCAATGGTGCGTTGGCGATTAACCGCCACATATGCAACATCGGGGGCAGATGGCAGATTACTAACCGAGTAAAATGCCTTCAAACCGCAGACCTCATCCCTTCCCGGATGAACCGGCCAAATGTCTCCGGCAAATCCCATTTTCATCGCCTGGGCGATCACTTCGGCAGCTTCCTTGCCGCCGATTGCTGCAATTGACCGGGGATTTAACAGACTTTGCAACCGGGTCACGATCTAACTCCCCAGCGGGCGGAGCAGTTCGCGCGAAATAATGTGGCGTTGAATTTCCGAGGTGCCATCCCATATGCGTTCAACCCTCGCATCGCGCCAGAAACGCTCAATCGGCAGGTCGTCCATCAAACCCATGCCGCCAAATATCTGCAGCGCTTCATCGGTTACTTTTGCCAACATTTCGGTGGCATACAGCTTTGCACTGGCAATTTCACGGTTGGCAGAAAGCCCCTGATCAAGCCGCCATGCGGCCGCCAGGGTCAACCAGTCTGCCGCATCAATTTCGGTGACAAGATCGGCTAGCTTGAAGGATATTCCCTGAAACCGGCCAATTTTCTGGCCAAATTGCTGCCGTTCGGCCGCATAGGCAAGAGCCAGACCAAACACCCGGCGGGCGCGACCTACACAATTGGCGGCAACGGTTAGTCTTGTGCCATAAAGCCATTCATTGGCAATATCAAATCCACGGTGAACCTCGCCCAGAACCTGGCTCTTGGGCACACGGCATTCATCGAATGACAAGATACAGTTTTGGTAACCGCGATGACTGACCGAGTTATAGCCCGGCAATATTTCAAATCCCGGCGTGTCACGATCCACCAGAAAACAGGTGATTTTTTTCTTTTTACCCCGAGTGGTTTGTTCTTCGCCAGATGCGGCAAAAAGAATGACAAAATCAGCAATATCGGCATGCGAAATAAAATGTTTTGAGCCGTTGATAATCCAATCATCACCATCTTGCCGGGCGGTACATTTCATGCCGCGCACATCTGAACCCGCATCAGGCTCAGTCATTGCCAGACAGTCAAATTTTTCGCCGCGCACCGTCGGCAACAGATATTGTTCACGCTGAGAGCCCTCACAAGCCAGCAAAATGCCGGACGGCCTGCCAAAAAAAACACCAAGCGCCATGCTGGCACGGCCAAGCTCGCGCTCTAGCAGGGTGAAATCCAGATGGTTGAGTCCACCACCGCCGATTTCCTCCGGCATATTGGCGGCATAAAACCCGAGTTCGATACATTTGTTCTTGATTTCGACGCCAAGTTCTCGCGGCACCACGCCGCTACGTTCAACCTCTTCCTCGTGCGGGTAAAGTTCGTTTTCAACAAACTTCCTGACCGTATCAACAATCATTATCTGTTCAGCAGAAAAACCAAACTCCATCATCGTTTCTCCCCGAAATCGAGCGACAATTGCTGTTCATAACCGCTGAGAGTTTTGCCTGCCCCCCAGTCATTGACCTTGAGAGCTTTCAGTATGCCAACCAGATTTTTATCTCGAATGCGCTCCAGCTGACGAATGCTGTGATGGCCGGATTGCGCGTCCGACTGGGCCGCAATTTTGTCGACCAGCTCATCTGTGAGGTCAGGCACGTCCATCAGTTTGGTCCACGGCCATTTAAGACAGGGACCAAACTGCTCAATAAAATGTTTCATTCCCGCTTCGCCACCGGCCACCCGGTAGGTTTCAAACAGGCCCATTTGTGCCCAGCGAAGACCAAACCCGAAGCGAATGGCATCATCAATTTCTTCGGTGGTGGCGATCTCGTCTTTCACCAGCCAAAGCGCCTCGCGCCATACGGCTTCAAGAAAACGGTCGGCAATGAACGCCTCGATTTCCTTGCGCACATGCAGCGGTTTCATGCCGAGGAAGGAATAAAAACCCTTGGCCTTTTCAATGGTTTCGGGGACCGTTTCATTGCCACCGACAAGTTCAACTAGGGGCAACAAATAAACCGGGTTAAACGGATGGGCGACCAGCAATCTTCCAGGGTGTTTCATGTCCGCTTGCAGATCACTCGGCAAAAGACCCGATGTGGACGAGGCAATCAGCGCATCGACCGGTGCATGATCCTCAATTTCGCGGTAGACCGATTGTTTGAGCTCAAGCCGCTCCGGCACTGCCTCAATGATCAGGGGGACACCATCCACAGCTTCGCTGATGGAATTACAATATTCCAGCCGACCCAAACCCGGCCGGGGTCCCTCAATCAGGTTTTCAAAAGCAAGGGCTGCATTTTCAAGCACCGCATCAATTTTCTGTCGTGCATCTTTTGCCGGGTCAAAAACCCTCACATTAACACCGTTTTGCAACAGCCGGGCGATCCAGCCGCCGCCGATAACACCACCACCAACAACTGCCGCATTGCCAATCATCATGGTCACCAGCGCTTTTGCAGATTGAGTTTTCCTCGCACCTGCTTTGGTGTTAAAAGATTATAGCCCATCGCCCGGGCAATGGTGGCCGCACGGTTGACCAGATCGCCATTGCTGGCCAATACGCCCTTATCCAGCCAGATATTGTCTTCAAGCCCGACCCTGATATTGCCACCGGCAAGGATGGCGAGTGCCGCATAGGGCAGCTGGTTGCGGCCAATTGAAAAGGCTGAAAATATCCAGTCTTCGGGCAGATTGTGCACCAGAGAATTGAAAGTGGAAATATCATCAGGAGCGCCCCAGGGAATACCCATGCACAGCTGAATAACCACCGGATCGTCAATCACGCCCTGGCTTTTCAGCCATTTGGCCAGCACCAGATGACCGGTATCAAACACTTCAATTTCCGGGCGAACCCCAAGCTGCTGGATTTTTTTGGCCATCGCCACCAACATGCCTGGTGTATTGGTCATCACATAATCACCCTCGCCGAAATTCATCGTGCCACAATCGAGGGTACAGATTTCCGGCAGCAATGCCGCCACATGGGCCAACCTTTCAGTTGCTCCAATCATGTCCGTGCCATCGGGATCAGGCGGTAACGGGTTTTCTGTTGAACCAAGTGTCAGATCGCCGCCCATTCCGGCGGTCAAGTTAAGGACCACATCGACGCCACTGTCTTTTATACGGCGAACAACATCAGCATACAGGTCCGGATTTCGCGATGGCACGCCGGATTGCGGGTCACGCACGTGAATATGGGCAATGGCAGCACCCTCATTGGCGGCCTCAATGGCGGCATTTGCAATTTCTTCCGGTGTTACCGGTACCTTGTTGGAACGTCCGGTGCTGTCGCCCGAACCGGTCACGGCACAGGTGATAAATACATCGCGATTTGACGAAAGTCCCATGTTTCAATCCTTTTCGACCATTAATCCTTTCAACAAGATTAGGCAGATATACAGGAAGAAGAATTGACATTTTGCGCTGAAACCTAAACATTTTGCGAAATGAATGTATTTTCTTTGTCCAATGATCCGCTGAAAATCTCTCTTCTGGTATTGCCGGATTGTTCGTTGATGTCATTGGCCTGCACCCTTGATCCAATGCGGGCGGCCAACCGGATATCAAGCGATCCGGTGTTTTCCTGGGAAATTCTGACTCTTGACAGCAACCCGGCGATGTTAACCTGTGGACTGCCGGTTGCCTGCGACTGCGCGTTTGGCAGCGAGACTCCAGCTGATGTTCTGATCATTGTTGCGGGGTTCGACAGTGAAATTCATTCCGGCAAGAACGAGATCATAAATCTTGCCGCTGCCGCTGGCCGATACAAGGTTATTGGCGGGGTTGAAGCGGGCAGCTGGATCATGGCCCGGGCAGGTTTGTTGAACCATCACCGCGCCACAACCCACTGGGAAGATCTGGAAGATTTTGCCACCCGGTTCCCGCACATCAATGTGGTTGCCGATCGGTTTGTGGTTGATGGTCGCCGGTTTACCACCGGAGGAGCTTCTCCGGCATTTGACCTCATGTTGCACCTTATTCGTGCACGAAAGGGTGCGCCTTTTGCCATGGAGGTGGCCAATGTCTTCAGTTACGACGATATTC
>JALTNS010000129.1 GCA_027000565.1 Rhizobiaceae bacterium
GGGTGATGCAGAAACTCGGCTGGGATCATATGGACAACATCTTCTTCGGCTGGGTTAACGGTATCCCCAATCCTGCCTTCAACCCGGCTGACTGGATGTCTGTAGCACTCATAGGTGGTGCGGCAGTCATGGCGCTTCTTCATAACGAGTTCAAGTTCAAGGCACCCACACGGGAACTTGCAGTCTGGGCAATAGCCGGAGGGTTTCTGATGGGTATCGGCTCCAGGCTCGCCCTTGGCTGTAATATCGGTGGTTTCTTCGTAAGGGCGGCCAACGGTGACCCCTCAGGCTGGCTCTTCGGCGTGGGGATGATCGGCGGTGCCTACATAGGTGTGAAGTTCTTCAACTGGTGGACTGAGAGAAAGATGGCCAAGGAGATGGAATCACTGGAATTCGAACTCTGATCCTGCAGGTGCTTCACTCGTTGAAGCACCTCTCTAATACATACGCCGGTCTTTACCGGCAGACTCGAAGGTCCCTGGAGATGGAAAGAATAAAAACCGGAAAAGGAGGTAAGGGATAATGGCAATGAAGTTTGAAAAAAAGGAAGAGGGAAGGTATATGCTGGATGTAACGGGGTATGTATGCCCCCACCCCCAGATCTACACCAAAAAGGCGCTGGAGAAACTCAACTCCGGCGACATTCTGGATGTGGTTTTTGACAACCCGTCATCTTCCGAGTCCATAACGGCGATGTGCGATTCAAACGGGAACGAGATAGTTGACAAGAAGATGGAGGGAGGTGTCTTCACCTTCTCTATAAAGAAGGGTTAAGGGAGGCAAGGAGATGAAAGACAAATCCTTCTGGATCATCATTCTCATTGTTGTCGGGTTCCTGGGCTTCATGATGGGCTATGCCGTTCCGCCCTTCATGGAGGTTGGGTTCGGCCAGCGTGAAGCGGTCATGGAGGAAGGAACCCCGGGGGATGAAGAGTTGATGAAAGAGTACCAGCAGCTATATCAGGAAGGGGAGGAATCCCCTCAGGGTGGAGAATGAGGAGGCTGAGATGAAGACCGGAAACTGGATAATTATTGCAGTTCTCGTCTGGTTCGTGGGTTTTGTTGCCGGCTACAAGATATCAGCAAAGACCGGGACCGAGCCCGGCTACTTTGAGGCGGTGGAGGCCGCAGGCTATGGCGGTGGAAGCGAACTGGAGAAGCTCGAAGGTGTGAGCGATGAGATGATGCAGTATTATAAAGAACTATCGGAGGAGTCGGAATAGAGAAACGCAGAAGGAGTGGACATGAAAAAAATTCTTATAGCAGTGGATGAAACCAAGGGCTCCAGGACTGCGGTGGAGACCTTCAAGAGGCTCTATTCTTCAGCAAGGCCTGAAAGTGTTGTCCTGCTTACAGTCCAGAAGATGGAGGGGAAGTCCGTGATGGACGACCTCCTTAGTGATCCGGAGTTGAGTGAACTCAAAGAGGCCCTTAAGGGGACGGAATATCAGGAGCTTCTTGACAAAAAAGCCAGGAAGGTGCTCGAACACTATGCGAAGGAACTGGAGGAAATGGGGATACCCGAGCTCATAACCATGGTAAGGGAGGGGCACCCGGCGGAGGAGATACTCCAGGCAGCCAC
>JALTNS010000130.1 GCA_027000565.1 Rhizobiaceae bacterium
TTCTTCGCCATCAATGGTTGCCAGACAAAGCGGCTGGCCCGGTCGCCAGTCGGTGATCACGTTGAGTTTTTGCCCGGTGGCGAACTTGATCCGTGCGCCTTCATTACGGGCTTTCAGTTTGAGTGCGAATTTTTCACCATCGAGCGAGACCACCCACTTTTTGCCCACCCGTCTTTTGTGGTTGGTCAGCGCCCCTGAAATGCGGGTTCTTCGAAGTTGCGCGATCATGTTCATTACTGCTGCAAGGGCTGCCAGTTTGGTGCGGTCACCGTCACAAAGTTCAGCGCCGGAAAAGCCGTCGGGATATTCCTCTTCGATGAAGGCGGTGGTGATATTGCCGGCGGCAAAACGCGGATGGTCCATGACGGCCGATAAAAACGGCAGATTGTGGCCAATGCCTTCGACTTCGAAGCGGTCAAGCGCGTTTTTCATCGCATTGATGGCCGTGGTCCGGTCATCGCCCCAGGTGCAGAGCTTGGCAATCATCGGGTCGTAGAACATCGAGATTTCCCCGCCCTCAAAAACCCCGGTATCATTGCGGGTGACGGTGCCGTCGGCCATTTCGCCCTCATGGGCCGGACGGTAGCGGGTGAGGCGACCAATCGAGGGTAAAAAATTACGATAGGGATCTTCGGCATAAAGCCTCGATTCCATTGCCCATCCGGTGAGTTTCACATCATCCTGGGTGATCTTGAGCTTTTCGCCATTGGCAACGCGGATCATCTGTTCGACCAGATCAATGCCGGTAATCAGTTCTGTTACCGGGTGTTCAACCTGCAATCGTGTATTCATTTCGAGGAAATAGAAATTTTTATCGCCATCGACAATAAATTCAACCGTACCGGCGGAGCAATAATCAACCGCGGCGGCCAGCGCTACCGATTGCTCGCCCATGGCGGCCCGGGTTTTTTCATCAAGAAACGACGAGGGGGCTTCCTCGATGACTTTCTGGTTGCGGCGCTGGATCGAACATTCGCGCTCACCCAGATAGATGATATTGCCGTGGGTGTCTCCCAGCACCTGAATTTCAATATGGCGCGGCTGGGTGATAAATTTCTCAATGAAAATCCGATCATCACCAAAGGATTTGGCGGCCTCGTTTTTCGACGATTGAAACCCTTCGCGCGCTTCTTCGTCGTTCCAGGCAATGCGCATGCCCTTGCCACCGCCACCGGCGGAAGCCTTGATCATTACCGGGTAGCCAATCTGATTGGCGATGGTGGCTGCTTCGTTGGCATCTTCAATCAGCCCCATGTGGCCCGGAACGGTGGAAACACCGGCCTCCCGGGCCAGTTTTTTGGATGTAATCTTGTCGCCCATCGCTTCAATAGCACCCACTGGCGGGCCGACAAAGGCAACGCCGATTTTCTCAAGGGCGGCCGGAAACAACGGGTTTTCCGACAAAAAACCATAACCCGGGTGCACCGCTTCGGCTCCAGAGCGCTTGATCGCACCCAGAACCTTGTCCATGTCAATGTAGGACTGACTGGCCGGTGGCGGGCCGATATGGATGGCCTCGTCGGCCATTTTTACATGCAATGCATCCTTGTCCGCATCGGAATAGATCGCGACGGTTTGAA
>JALTNS010000131.1:0-439 GCA_027000565.1 Rhizobiaceae bacterium
GTTCTCCCACAAGGGCGAGGAGACCATCTCCGTAAACATTAGTGCCGCAAAGGAAGGTTTTGAGTGGGCGAGGTCTCACATGGATCCGATTAGACACAATGTGAAACTCGACCTCACTAAGAAGCCAAAGATGTTCATCGGTGGAAATGAAGCACTTGCTCTCGGTCTTGTCAACGGAGGACTGCAGTTCTTCGGATGGTACCCGATGACTCCGGCAAGTCCTGTGGGTCAGTATCTTGCTACTCACGGTGTCAAAGCAGGTGTTGTTGTGAAGCAGATGGAGGACGAGATCAATGTCGCGAACTCCATCATTGGTGCCTCTTTCGCTGGAGCAAGGTCGGCTACCGCCACATCTGGTGGTGGTTTTGCCCTCATGACTGAAGCAATCGGCTTCTCTGCAATGGCTGAAATCCCGACTGTGTACATCGAGGTAGCAAGA
>JALTNS010000131.1:449-1576 GCA_027000565.1 Rhizobiaceae bacterium
TTCAACTGGTCTACCAACCAAGTCGGAGCAGGGTGACTTAAACCAAGGACTTGGAGCATCACAAGGGGAATACCCAAGAGCAATCATTGCACAAACTTCGGTGGAGGATGGTGTGTATCTGGGAACGGAAGCACTGAACATTGCTGAGAAGTATCAGATGCCTGTTATTGTTCTCAGTGATCTCTACCTCGGAGAGCACTTTGAAACGATTGATGACCCTGAGTGGGATCGTATCCCAATAGAGAGAGGGAAACTCATCCTTGAAGACCTCACCGAGGATCAGCTTCCGTACAAGAGATACCTCTTGACCGAGGACGGAGTCTCACCTAGAACAATTCCTGGTGTAGGCAATGGCCAGTACGACGCTGGATCAGATGAGCACGATGAATATGGAAAGCTCATCTCAGATGTCAGGGCAGGCTACCCAGACTCAATCAAAATTAGGAAACAACAGATGAACAAAAGGATGAAGAAAGTCGATGTCCTTCTCAAAGAGCTTCCTGCACCTGTTATTGAGGGGCACTCTGCTGACGACAGCGATGTGCTTCTTGTCGGATGGGGTTCGACCTACGACACTATTGCAGAGGCCAGAAGCCACATGGAGAAGGAAGGTATTAAAACCTCGCAGCTCCACATCAAGTACATCGTTCCTTTCCATGCCAACGAAGTCAGTAAGATCCTGAATGAGTTTAAGGACAAGGGTAAGACCATTGTCATAGTCGAGGTAAACTATACCGGTCAGATGGCAAGGCACATCCGCGCTGAGACTGGATTCAATATTGAGAAGAAGGTTCTGAAATACGACGGAGAGGCTCTGCTAGCCTCGGAAGTTGTCGAAGGTGTCAAGGAGCACCTCGGATAAAGGAGGAAGTGAATTATGGCAGCAGTTAGTCAAAAAGTAGACCTAAAATTTTCGAACAGCGACTGGAAATCTGAGAACAAACCTACATGGTGTCCTGGTTGCGGTGATTTCGGAGTACTCTCCGCTACGAAGAAAGCTCTAGTGAAGCTTCAGCGTGATCCTAAGGATACGGTTGTTGCTTCAGGAATAGGGTGTTCTTCCAACTTCCCCCACTTCCTAGGGGGGTACGGGATTCACACTCTCCATGGAAGGATTGGGCCGTACC
>JALTNS010000132.1 GCA_027000565.1 Rhizobiaceae bacterium
TCGGTTCTGACATTGCCTGCGTATGCGCGTTGGAGCGGTGTTCTTATCATGGCTCTGGGCGCGGCCTTTCATATCTGGGGCATGCTTCACCTCGGCACCAACCTCACCATCAGCATCAGTACCCGGGACGAACACACCCTCATCACGACGGGACCCTATCGCTGGGTGCGGCACCCCCTATATGCGGGTGGGATGCTGGAGTCTGTTGGTGTGTGCCTTCTCCTGGCGAATGTATCTGTGATCGTTGCCGCAGTATGCTTCTGGGGGCTTATCGTCTGGCGGACGGGGATGGAGGAGGGCCGGTTGATTGAGACCTTCGGGGATGGGTATCGGCGCTATCGAGAGCGGGTGGGGCGCTTTGTTCCGATTCGATGCCCCCGAAAGGAGTGAGGGGCGCCTACCAGTTTGTCCCATTCTTGGAAAAGGTACAGCTGGATAGCTCTATATAATGGATTTTATTGGTTTTTAATTCATGTTTTCTCTGCAAATAACGTAAAGTGTGATATACTACGGTCGTGGTTAAACCTTACGGCGTGATTTCCAGACTGCGGGCAGCAGTTGGCCATCTTGCGTGATTCTCTCTTGAGAGCCTGTATTGAGAGCAGGATGGGTTTCCAGAAAAGAGGAGGAGTGCCATGAAAGGTACAGAGGGTGGCAAGGTAAGGGCCAAAGAACTTGATGTTCCTCTGGAGCGAGATGGATTTCTGCGGGAATTGCTTCGTTGTTTGTCGGGAACACTACAGGATGTTGTCGGGCTTGAGGAGGCCTCGGGGTTCGTTGCGGTTGTTGGTCAGCGTGTTGGTGCGATGATAAACGATATGTACAGGAAGGGCTTTGGGGTTGATCGATTGGAGCGTTCTCAGGTCGAGGACGTATTGGTCGATTTGAAGAGGCGGATCCAGGGCGATTTCTTTGTGATTGAGGAAACTGAGGACAAGATAGTGTTCGGGAATCGGGTGTGTCCTTTTGGTGACAAAGTAGACGGACGTCCTTCCCTTTGTATGATGACCAGCAATGTTTTTGGCCATATTGCCGCAGAGAATCTCGGTTATGCCAAGGTGGAGCTTCAGGAAACCATTGCGCAGGGGGATGCTGGTTGCCGGGTGGTGCTTTACACGAAGCAAACGGCAGAATGTGATCAGTCTGACGGACGGGAATACTATCAATCGTGAACGCTTCGGACGAGGGGCGACATTGGAAACGGCTGGTTGAGCTTGTTCCCGGTGCGTGTGCCATCGTAACGATTACGGGTGAGTTCGTCAGCGCGAGTCGTTCGTTTTTCCGGCTTCTGGAACGTTCCGATGTACACGCTAAGTCCCTCTCCGATGTTTTTCTCTTTGCTGAGGGCGAAGATGTGGGGGCCTTTCTTCGTGGCTTTGCCTCATCTTCGACGCTTACTCCAGGTTCGCTCACTGTCGTTGTGGAGGGGGAAGAGGAGCGGTGCATCAAGTGTCGTGGGGGTTTGTTGCAAGCATCGGGAGCCGGTGCTCCGGTGCTGCTGATGATACATTTTGAATCACGGGAGAAGGCGGTAGAAAAATTTGCGGCCCTGGATGAAAAGTTAACGCAA
>JALTNS010000133.1 GCA_027000565.1 Rhizobiaceae bacterium
GTCGGTTTGATCGTGCAACAGGTTTTGTACCTGCTGATACAGCGCCAGTTGCACTGCCCCCGACACTTTGCCGTCAAGCTGATCAATCTCGCCATTCAGCGCTTGCATATCAAATCCATCGCGCACTACCACATAGGCCCTGGTAATCTGTGCCGGATCTGCACCGGTCAGATCACCCATACGGATCATGAATGTTGGCCCGCCCCGGTTGATCACCGAGTTGGCCAGGGCGGTTGCGATTATTTCACGCCGCAATCGATGACTATCAATTTCAGCAGAATATTTTTTCTGCATTTTATCCGGGAAATATCGCACAAGCTCCTGATGCAGATAGGGTTGATCGGGCACATCACTGGCCACAAGTTCATCAAGCAGAACGATCTTTGCATAGGCCAAAAGCACCCCGGTTTCTGCCCGGGTCAACGCTTGGCGTGCGGTTTGCCGTTCAATCAGCGCCGCATCATCGGGCAATAATTCTACTTGCCGGTCCAGTAAATCTCTTGATTCAAGATCTTGCATAAACCGGGTCTGGTAGGCGAGGTCGTCCATACCTTTGAGTTGTGACAGGGAAAGCGCAAGCGTTTGCAGATAGTTGTTGCGCAATACCAAAGTTGCCACATTGTCGGTCATTGATGCCAACAATTTGTTGCGAGCGGGCAGTTTGAGCTTGCCCGATTTCATCGCCGAGGCCAGCGCTATTTTGATGTTAACTTCCACATCAGATGAATTAACCCCGGCAGAATTATCGATCGCATCGGAATTGCAACGCCCGCCCCTGAAGTTATATTCAATGCGCGCGCGCTGGGTAAGGCCAAGATTGGCACCCTCACCGATAACTTTAGCTTTAACCTCTTTGGCGGTAACCCGAATGGCATCATTGGCCCGGTCACCAGCCGCCGCATCACTTTCCGAACTCGCCCGGATATAGGTGCCAATGCCGCCAAACCACAACAGATCGGCTTCCATCTTCAAAATGGCATTCATGATTTCATTGGGCGTTGCCTTTTCCGCCTTCAACCCAATGGCACGTGCTGCCGCCGCCGGAAGCTTGATCTGCTTTTCCTTGCGGGAAAATACACCACCACCTTTTGATATTTTTGAACGGTCATAGTCCTGCCAGCTTGAACGCCCGACATGAAACAGCCGTTCACGTTCGCCAAATGACGCTTCGATATCCGGGTCAGGATCGATAAATATATCCCGGTGGTCAAAGGCTGCGATCAATCTGGTTTGTTTTGATAACAACATACCATTACCAAAAACATCGCCCGACATATCGCCGATACCGATCGCCGAAAATGGCTCCACCTGAATGTCGCGATCCATTTCCCTGAAATGCCGCTTCACCGCTTCCCATGCGCCGCGCGCGGTTATTCCCATAACCTTGTGGTCATAGCCAGCCGAACCACCGGACGCAAAAGCATCATCAAGCCAAAACTCATGGGCAGCCGAAATCGCATTGGCGGTATCTGAAAACGTTGCCGTGCCCTTGTCGGCGGCAACGACAAAATAGGGGTCGTCGCCGTCATATCGCACCGTGCGTTTGGGCGGCACAATCTTGTCATTTTTTATATTGTCGGTCAAAGACAACATGGCCGAAATGAACAATTTATAGGCCGAACGACCGGCTTCAAAAAATTCGTCCCTTGTGCCACCAACTGGTAATTTTTTTGGATAAAATCCACCTTTTGAACCTACCGGTACAATAACAGCATTTTTGACCTGTTGCGCCTTTACCAATCCAAGAACTTCGGTTCGATAATCTTCGGCCCGGTCCGACCATCGCAATCCGCCACGCGCCACCGGCCCAAAACGCAAATGCAGCCCCTCAACAACAGGCGACGAAATAAATATTTCGCGGTAAGGTTTGGGTGCTGGCATCAAATGAATGGCATGAGGATCAAACTTCATCGCCAGGACTTCAATACCTTCGCCTTCAAAGGGTTCCAAGCCCGGCAAAAGATCAACGTTTTGATAAAAATTTGTTCGCAAAGTTGCTTTTATCAGGAACAGAAACGAGTGTAATATCCGGTCGTCATCAAGGCTTTCCACCTGCTCAAGCGCCGCCTCGATTTTGTCAATAAGTTCCTTTTGCTGATCCAGGCTCGACCTGGTTGCAGGATTAAAGCGGATATGAAACAGGGCAATCAGATCAGATGATATGTTGATGTATTTGGCCAGGGTTTGCCACATATATTCCTGGCTGAAACGGGTGCGAAGCTGTTTTAGATAACGCGAATAGGAACGCATGACAAAACAATCGCGCCAATTGGCCCCAGCCTTTAGAACCAGCGCATTAAAACCGTCATTTTCCGTGCGCCCTTGCCAGGTTGCTAAAAAGCAGGTTGTCAGCCGATCACGTATGCCCGCCAGATTTATTTCTCCGCCATCGGCATTCTCAATCACCATATCGTGGATAAAAACCCTTGATTGGTCTCTTGTAATCACCTCATAGGTGTATTCTCCAAATACCCTAAACCCCATATTCTCCAAAAGTGGCACTCGCCGTGACAGGGCAACGGTTGTTTCCGGATGGTAGATTTTCAATCCGATTCGGGAATTGTTTTCACTGAGGCCGCTATGATCGAGTTCGTGGAAATTAACGCCGACGCCATCACCTGACAAAAGTTTTTCGAGGTAGCTTATGTCATCCAGTGCAACTTCCGGGGTATAGGCTTCGCGGTAGGCTGCAGAAAACGCACCACGATAACGCTCAATCCCAACCCCCGCCCTGTGTGCTACTTCGCCAAGCGCATCATCCCAGGTAAGAACGATGTTGCCGACCACCGATTCGAGGATATTTTGATCAATTTCGGGGGTTTGTTCACCCGACCGTCCAATGATAAAATGCACGCGGGCCATGCCATTGTCGGGAAAAGACGGAAAATAGGCCGTCAGCCTGCCCTCATAGATTTTAACCAGATAATCTCCGATACGGGCACGAACATCTGAATTGTATCGTTCACGGGGGACAAAAACCAGCACCGACACATAGCGGTCAAAACGGTCAATACGCGCAAGCACCCGCACCCGCGGTCGTTCACCCAGCCGCATGACAATGGTGGCAAATCTTGAAAGAGTATCCACATCAACCTGAAACAGTTCATCCCGCGGATAGGTCTCAAGCACATTGGTTAGCGCTTTGCCTGAATGGCTGGTTGGCTCAAACCCGGATTTTTCCAGCACGGCCTCAACCTTTTTTCGCACCAGAGGAATGCGTTTGACCGAACGGGTATAGGCGGTTGAGGTAAACAGACCAACCATCCGCAGCTCACCTGAAAGTTTGCCCCTGGTGTCGTATAATTTAACCCCGATATAGTCCATATAGGTACGACGGTGGACCACTGATTTTGCGTTGGCCTTGGAGATAAATAGCGGATCAAGATTGAGTAAAAAATCACGAATTTCCGGCGTCATGGTAACCGCCTTGCCACCACGCCGAAGCACACTGACATCCGGGTCGGCGAGAATTCCCAGCCCTTTCATACCTGCCCGTTTCAGGGTTCCACGCTTGGCGCCACCCGAAAAGACATAATCACGCATGCCAAGAAATGTGAAATTTTCATCGCGCAGCCAAGAGAGAAACTGAACTGCTTCAGCAATCTCCACCGCCGGAATGGGTGGTGGATTGGTGCGGTAATCAACAATCGCCTGTTCAAGACGAGCCAGCATTGCGCGCCAGTCTTTCACCGCAAGATTGACCGCATTCAACACATTGCGCAAGCGACTTATCAGCGCCTTTTGTTCGGCCTTGTCAAATTCCTCAAGGTAGATCTGGACAAGGCTGATCTTTTGTTCCTTTTCACCCTCACCGGCGCCCTTGCCAAAGCGGGCAAATTTTCGATTGCTGCCAAACACAGCATCCACCGTCGGATGGGTAACAAGGCGAAGCTCCAGCCCTGAATCAATCAACTCGCCCAGTATGGAATCAAAAACAAACGGTTTGTTGAGGGTGACGATATCCAGAATGCAACAGACATCGCCTGTACCTTCAGGTTTTGAACGATCAATAGCCACCACAGATTTCCCTGGTGAAAACTGGCCAATTCGTGACATCAGTGAACGCACGCCATCAGCAAGAACCTGTGGCCCCTGTTCAATCAGATCTTCCGTGGAAGCATGATCAAACAACAATCGGGTCAATGTCGTATGGTTGTGGCTTTCTTTGCCGGAAAATGTTTCTATTATTTTTGAAACCAATAATTGGCGTGAGTCGTTTGGCACAATGGTCACCTTGTTGAATTGCCATCAATTCTGGACAATATTTCCACCCCAACAATACCCGCAAATCCGTATTTTTGATCAACCGGCCCTTGCTGACAGGAAAGTGGAACATGACAAACAAAAAAGCGCAAGAGATTACCGCATTGAATATTCCCTCTACAGGCGAGCTGAGCAGCAAAACCCTTGCTTATTTCGATATCTGCAAAGAAAAGCTTGGTCTGCTACCGAATGTTTTGGCAGCCTATGCTTTTGACGAAACCAAATTGCAGGCATTTACCGGCTTGTACAACGACCTGATGCTTGGGCCATCAGGCCTGTCCAAACTGGAACGCGAGATGGTTGCCGTGGTGGTATCAAGCGTGAATCATTGTTATTATTGTCTGACCGCCCATGGTGCAGCCGTGCGCGGTCTTTCCGGGCAACCAGAGCTGGGGGAACAGATGGTCATGAATTACCGAACCGCCAAGATCTCTGATAAACAAATAGCCATGCTTGATTTTGCGGTGAAGCTTACCAGTCATCCAGCTGAAATAGTTGAGAATGATCGCCAGCAGTTGCGCGATGCCGGTTTTAGCGATCGGGATATCTGGGATATTGCCTCAGTCGCCGGTTTTTTCAACATGAGTAACCGGGTCGCCGCCGCCTCAGACATGCAGCCCAATCCGGAATATCATGCAATGGCGCGGTAATGGTTCACCTCAAAATCTAGGGTCAGGGCCTTGGGAGTAGAGGTATTTTTCTAATAACAGGTGCAATTCCGCCCGGGCTTTATTGGGGATTTTTCCATCTGATGGAGCGCTGCGCAAGGCCAGTGCCTCTATCAGGTCAAGCACCATCTTTGGCGCCTCATCCAAATTTAAGTCAGTCCTGAACTGGCCGCATTCAATTCCCCGTTTCATCAGCTTTTTCATTGATTGTACCAGCATCGCCCGGGTACTTAAAAATACATCGCCAATCTCGCTGTTTCGCGCCGCTTCTGCCGCAAATTCCAGCGACAACACGGCATTGACCGGTTCGGATGAATAATCGAGAAATACATCGGCAAATTTTTTCAGTCCGGAAACCGGCTCTGCCACTTTGTCCATGTCAACAATGATGTTATGAAGTTCATCAGACTCCCAGCGCGCCAGTTCGATAATCAGAGCTTTTTTACTGTCAAAGTGATTGTAAAGATTACCAACGCTAATGCCGGCATTTTTTGCGATGTCACGAATGCTGGTTTGATGAAATCCCTGCTCAACAAAACAATTCACAGCGGACTCGACAATCAGATTGCGCCGCTCCAACGATGATTTTTCACGTGGTGTCAGTTGTGAATCCTTGTTCAATTCAACCATCCGTTTTCGCCCTGTAGTATTTGCGCTTGCATGTCCGCAGAGGTGTTTCCTGCAAGATCACATCAATCAAGTCCACTATAGTCTTATTTCCCCCTTGAAAAGATTGTTGCTCTATTCTATATTCTGAACGATCGTTCATTCACTTTAACACAGGAGATCAAAATGCACAAATATTGGTATGTGGGGTTTTTGGGCTTCATAGGAATTTACAGGCTCCCCGAGATTTTGTCCTATTTTCAGGGCACCAGATCTCTTTGGGACCTCGCCAACATTTTATGGTTCCTGTGGTTTCTCGACTTCGTCCCTGTGACATATCTTGGCATTCCAAAAGATCTGGGGTTTAAGAACAATGGATCCGATTGAACTTCGATTTGCAGAATATTCCGGCACATTGGCTGTACTGGAATATGTTGGTTTGTTTTTTTTGATACTAATCGTCTCTGAATCCCTGTGGGATATTATTACCGGGCGGCGCGGACAATGGAAAGAAACTGCTTCCAACTTCACCATTGCCATTGTAAACGCCCTGCTTGAGCGCACCGCATATGGCCTGGTATTTTTCATTGGTTTGATTCTGGTCGAACCCTTCGCTTTCATCACCATTCCCAAAACCTGGTGGAGCTGGCTTTTGGCGTTGATCGCTGCCGATTTTACCTATTACTGGATGCACCGCATCGAGCACCGGGTTCGCATCTTGTGGGCTGTTCACAGTGTCCACCACTCATCACCGGAATATAATCTGACCACCTCCATGCGGCTCGCCTGGGTTGAAGGGCTGATTGAGTGGATTTTTCTGATCCCGATGTTGATGATCGGATTTGATCTGGTTCAAGTCATCATCGCTTTCCTGACTGTTGTCAGCTACCAGACATGGATACATACCGAGAAAATCGGCAAGCTCGGGTTTCTGGACCAGATTTTTAATACTCCTTCGGTTCATCGGGTCCACCACGGTTCCAACGCACAATACATCGACAAAAACTATGGCGGAATCCTAATTATATGGGACCGGCTATTCGGCACCTATGAACCGGAAAGAGAAAAAGTTGTGTATGGCATTACAACTCCGCTGGAAACCGCCAATCCCCTGTCGATAAATTTTCGCGAATTTGGAGCAGTATTTTTGGACGCATGGAAAGCGGGAAGCCTGCGCTCTGCAATGGGATTTCTTTTAAGGCCGCCGGGGTGGCGGCCGCCCGAAGACCTTGACAAAACATGAAA
>JALTNS010000134.1 GCA_027000565.1 Rhizobiaceae bacterium
GCAAACAGTATTGATGAAACGCTTGATCAGGCTACCCAGTCAATCAGCGAAATTCTTTCCGAACGGCAATCGAAGCTTGAGAACACAAGCAAGGAAATGATTGACCGTATCGCGGGTGCTGGTGACAACACCTCGAGAAGAATGGAAGAAACAACCGACAAGCTGGAAGAAATCCTTTCCGGTCAACAAAACATTTTGGAAACTGCCAGTAACCAGTTGGTTGGCAAACTGGCCCAGGCCAGTGACCACACAACACTGCAATTACAGGAAACCACTGGCAAACTGGAAGAGGTTCTGACCGATCAACAATCGAAACTGGCGGTTGCCGGTGGAGAACTGGTCAATAAAATTGTCCGGGTCAATGACATTACCAATACCAAATTGAATGAAACCACTGACCGGTTGGAGGAAGTTCTTTCCGAACAGAAGAACACCCTTGAAACGACCGGTATTCAAATTGCCACAAGGCTGGCAAGTGCATCACACGCGATCAGCCAGGTGGTTGATGACAAAGCCGCTTCCCTTGTTGCCGACGGCGATTCACTTGCCGCCAGAATTGGCGATGCCGCAACTGAAGTTGCGGAAAAACTGAGGGCCGAAAATGAGGTTATGGTGTCGACAATTGCCGCCCATACCCGCGATAGTGTCGAAGCCCTCTCCAACACCAATAATCGGTTGCGGGAGGAAGTCAGTGATCTGCTGACACGGCTTTCCCAATCCAATGAGGTTCTCAACTCACTGATTTCCACTGCTGGCAACAATCTTTCCGGCTTGCAGGAAACCCTTGGGCAACAAACCGAAACCTTCAAAAATGCTGTTACCCAGGCATCCGAGGATTTGCAGCTTTCCAACCGGGTGATTGAGAAAAATTATCTTGGGCTGAAAGATGTATCATCCAATATTCTTGGCGAAATTTCCTCGATTGCCAGCCGGTTCGAGGACCAGGCCCGTTCATTGTCTGACGTGACCCGGTTAATCGATGCGACACAAAACAACCTTTCCGGAAGCATGGAAGAACGCAAGGAAGTCGTTGAAGACTTGACCCGTGGGCTGGTCGCACGATCTTCCGAGATCGAACAATTGATGGGTTCTTTCACCAAAATCGTCAATGATTCCGTTTCCATGGCAGAAGCCCGCGCCCGCGATCTGGGATCAACCCTTGCGGACAACGTATCTGCTGCGGCCAACGAGGCCACAGAACGCTTTACCGAAGCCACCAAGGCGATGAGCGAAGCTGCAAGTGCTGTTCGATACGAATTGGCATCGACCCGCTCTGAACTGAAAAAAGGTGTCACCGGTCTGCCGGAAGAAACCAAAGAAAGCACGGCAGCGATGCGCCGGGTGGTCTCTGACCAGATCAAGGCGTTAAAAGATTTAACCGACCTGGTGACAAAATCAGGACGCACCATGGAAGCGGCACCTGCCCAAAGCAGGGTATCATCTTCCGCGGCGACTGCCCCTGCCCCCGCTCCATCGGTTCGCAGATCTCCCGCCCCGCAAGCCACACCTTCATCAACAGCACTGCGTGGTTCACTGGACTTTGATCAGGGAAATTCTGCACCAAAGATCGATGACGATGATGACGGTTGGGTGACCAACCTGTTGCGTCGCGCGTCGCAGGAGGAAGAACCGGCACCGGCTCCTCGCCAACCACAACCCGACATCCGCACCCCGGGCCATATGGTTGAATCGCTGAATTCGCTTTCCGTTGATATTGCCAGAGCCATTGACCATGAGGCTTCTGTCGAGTTGTGGGAACGCTATCAGCGTGGCGAACGTGATGTGTTCACGCGGCGTCTCTACACGCTGAAAGGCCAACAGACTTTTGAGGATATCAAGTTCAAATATTCCCGGGAGCCCGAGTTCAAAAAATCTGTTGATCGCTATATCGCCGATTTTGAGCGGTTGATTACAGATGTCTCGAAAAAGACTGACGATGTTAAAGCCACCCAGAAATATCTTACTTCTGACACGGGCAAGGTTTATACCATGCTGGCCCACGCCTCCGGCCGGTTTGATCGCTGATTTCATATCTGCTTCGACAGTTCGGCGATATCCAACAACCGTAACTGGATGCGCTTTTGGCCCTGCCAGTAATTGACATCAAGCGTCCCGGCAAAATGCATGGTTTTGCCGCGATTGTTCAACAATGCCTGGCCCAATGGCTGGTCGGCGGAGCGAAATGAAATTCCCTGCAATTGCGCGCCATCAACAGAGCCGATTGTGAACCGCACATGGTTTGCGCCAACCGTGTCGGCATATCGAACCGTATGGGCGGGAAAGGCAAAAACCGGCTGGGCGTGACCGGCGCCATAGGGCCCTGCCTTCTCCAGCATGTCGACCAGATTTTCATCGGCACCGCGGGCACTCAAAGCACCATCAATTTTCAAGACACTTAATTGGCGCATTTCCGATACACCGGCGACCAGGCGTTCTTCAAAAAAAGACCGCAATGCACCCAGTTTTTCGCGCCGGACTGTGATACCCGCGGCCATCGCATGACCACCGCCCTTTTCCAGAATGCCCAAATCCACGGCTACGCGGACCACTTCACCCAGATCAACCCCGGATATCGACCGGCCTGATCCGGCCCCCTTGCCATTGCCATCAAAAGCGATTGCAAATGCCGGGCGGCGGTAGCGGTCTTTCAGCCGGGAAGCCAACAGGCCAACAACGCCTGGATGCCAATTCGGGCTTTCGGTCACCAACACAGCGGGGCCCTCACCCTCGCCGATCTCGCTTTGAGCCTCGGCGTCGGCCTCTGCCAGCATGGCCACTTCCAGCCGCTGGCGCTCGGTGTTCAACATGTCGAGTTGCTCGGAAATTTCGCGCGCCTCTGAAGGATCATCGCTGGAGAGCAATCGCGCACCAAGCGCCGCATCACCAATGCGTCCGCCTGCATTAATGCGCGGGCCGATCAAAAATCCCAGATGATAGGCGGCAGCCGGGCCGTTCATGCGAGACACATGGGCAAGTGCGGTCAGGCCTGGATTCGATTGCTTGCGAAATATAGCAAGACCGCGGCGGACAAAGGCCCGGTTGAGTCCCTTGAGCGGCACCACATCGCAGATTGTACCGGTTGCGACCAGATCAAGCCATTGCAGCAAATCAGGCTCCGCGCGGTCGCCGGAATACCAGCTGCGTTTGCGCAATTCGCGATTTATGGCAACCACGCCCATATAAACGACGCCAGCTGCACAAAGATGTCCGAGCGCCGACAAATCGTCCTGCCGGTTGGGATTTACCAGTGCTGCGACCGGTGGCAGGTTTTCGTTGACCTGATGGTGGTCAAACACCACCACATCAACACCCAGCTTCTGCGCCTCCTCAAAAGCCTCAAAACTGGTGGAGCCGCAATCCACCGCGACAATCAGCTTTATGCCACCAGCGGCGAGTTCACGAATGGCTGCCGGATTGGGGCCATAACCTTCAAAAATCCGATCAGGGATATAGATTTGCGCTATGTTGCCATTGTGTTTCAAAAACCGGTAGAGCACGGCTGAAGACGTGGCACCATCCACATCATAATCACCAAATATTGCAATTTTCTGTTTCTTTTCCAACGCATCAGCAACGCGGTGCGCGGCATCATCCATGGCAGTCAGTATCGAGGGATCAGGCATAAGATCGCGAATGGAGGGCTGCAGAAAATTTTTAGCCGCATCCACATCAATACCGCGCCCGGCGATAACGCGGGCGACAATATCGGGCATCTCGTAGCGCTGCGATATCGCCAGTGCCGTGTTGGCTGAATGCAAATCCAACCGCTCCTGCCAGCGCTGACCGGTGACAGATTGTTCAACTTCAAGAAACGGGCGAATTTCAGAATTGATGCTCATCGCAACAGTCTAACCCGAATTATAGCCGCGATAACAGTGTTGCGAGTAACACGCAGATATCCTGCAACTCGCCGAACGGTAATTTCAACCCCTAACCAAATTTATCAACATTCTGGTGTCGGGCCTTGATCTCCCGCACGGTTTTTGATGACGAGCGCATGACAATGGTCTCGGTGGTGATTTCATTTTTGCCAAATTTAACCCCGGCCAGCATATTGCCATCGGTAACGCCGGTGGCGGCAAAAAGCACATCGCCCCTTGCCATGTCTTCGGCAGTATAGATACGCTCCGGGTCTTCAACCCCCATCTTGGCGGCGCGGGCGCGTTTTTCCGCCGTATCAAGCAGCAGTTTGCCCTGCATCTGGCCGCCAATGCAACGAAGGGCGGCAGCAGCCAAAACCCCTTCCGGTGCACCACCGGAACCAAGATAAATATCAATGCCGGTTTCATCCGGATCAGTGGTGTGGATGATGCCCGCCACATCGCCATCGCCAATCAAGCGGATGGCAGCGCCGGTTGCGCGCACATCTTCAATCAGTTTCGCATGGCGCGGACGGTCAAGAATACAGGTCGTTACCTGTTCGATATCAACACCCTTGGCTTTGGCCACCGCATTGAGGTTTTCCTCAACACTGGCATTGATATCGATTGTGCCGGTCGGATAACCCGGACCAATGGCAATTTTTTCCATATAGACATCGGGCGCGTAAAGCAGGTTGCCGCGTTCGGCAATGGCGATCACCGCCAGCGAGTTTGGCAGGTTTTTGGCGCAAATCGTTGTGCCTTCAAGCGGGTCGAGCGCGATATCGACCTCAGGCCCATTGCCGGTGCCAACCTCTTCACCGATATAAAGCATCGGCGCTTCGTCGCGTTCGCCCTCGCCAATCACTACCCGACCCCTGATGTCGAGTTTGTTCAACTCGGTGCGCATGGCATCCACGGCCACCTGATCAGCGGCCATTTCGTCGCCCTTGCCGCGCAAGCGGGCGGCTGCTACCGCGGCACTTTCCGCCACCCGCACCAGCTCAAGAGTGAATATGCGATCAAGAACGCTTTCGGAACTGGCGGACATTTGGGCCGGGTTTGATGCTTTGCCGGTCATGGTTTCTCCTGTGAATTCGGGTTTTGGCAACCTTGTCACAGAAGTCTTGCTGAAAGGCAAAGGATTGCGCGCCTATAATCAAACTATGCCCGATTTAATCGATTTGGATGCCCTCTTGATTCAATTTTGACGCCTTACGTTGAAATTTTATCCCCGGCTATCGTCACGCCGTGTTTGAAAATGTTATAAATGAACAACACCATTGACAGCACAACCAGAACCGAACCGATCTTTGCCGGTGTCTCGGCAGTCTCGCCAATGGCCATTACAATGCCTGGAACAAAGACAATGACCGCTGCAACAGAAAGCCAATAATGAATGATTGCCGGTTTGGATTCTGCGGCAGCAGGGCTTAACGCATAAAATGTGCCGTAGATTGACATTGCAACAAAACCAATCAGGTTCAGGTGGGCATGGCCGGGCGCAAATTTAAAATCCTGGGTAATCGACATTTCTATGCCCCAGATCATTCCAATCAGGGCAAACAGCGCCCCGGTGATGAAAAATCGTGTTGGAAGGTTTTTCATTGCAGTCTCCTTTGTGCCAGTCACCAGATTAGTAAAACCTTCAACCTGATGCTGTTGGCCTTTGCAGGGTTGTTTAGACGCATCGCCCAAGTTTGATTGCGGAATCGCGTTTGCATTTTCTAACCCAGTCAGTAAAATTCAAAAAATTAATTGATTATATATCTGGTATTGATCGTGTGGATATAAAAAGCTTCGACTTGAACCTGTTGCGCGTATTGGATGCGTTGCTGCAGGAGGGATCGACGGTAAAAGCCGGCGAACGCATCGGGTTGTCGCAACCGGCGGTCTCGTCTGCATTGGGACGGCTTCGGTTTGCTTTGAAAGACGAATTGTTTCTGCGCAAGGGCCAGGGGCTGGAACCGACCGATTTCGCCCGTTCTCTGGCTATTCCGGTGCGCCAGAAACTGGAGGACATCGAAGCACTTTTGCTTGGCCCCAGGAATTTTGACGCGGCAAAGGCAAATATTACTTTCAGGCTGACCGGCAGTGATTTTTTCGCCGAAATGCTGTTGCCCGAAATGGCCAAACGACTGGCACAACAGGCGCCCGGCATCAAGGTTCAGTTTCTTGGGCTGGTGCCCTACAGCTATCTTGAAGCGATGGAACGCTTTGATATTGACATTGCACTGGTGCCGACACTGCCAATGAAAAGCTGGGTTCAGCAAAGCGAACTGATCGTTTGCCCGTTCAAGGTTATTGCCCGCAAAAACAACCAAAAACTGCGTATGGCCGGCCTTGCTGCAGGCGACTCGGTGCCTCTGGAATTGTATTGTGCACTCAGGCATGTGTTGTTTTCCTCGGACGGTAATCTCACCACTTTCAGCGACGATGCGTTGGCGCAAACTGGGCACAAACGCGATGTGGTAATGAGCATGCCGTTTTTTTCTGGCGTGCATCGTGCCGTTGCCGAATCCGATCTTGTTGCCCTTGTTCCCGAGCAACTGGCCAGTCGACTGGCGCCAAAACTGGGGCTTGTGTTGTACGATCCACCAATTGAAATTCAACCGGTTCAGCTGTCGATGATCTGGCACCGGCGGTCGAATGCCACCCCTGCCCATCGCTGGATACGGCAAATGATCATCGACATTATGAACCGGGCAAAATTGAATTCAGAATAGCTCCTTTAATCAGGTGAAGGGGAAAGATTTGCAGCAGCACAAAGGGGTGTTTTTGTTTTCCGTCTGGCCATCCGGCCAGTGTTAATTGTCGTTCGCTCACCCCTCCGTGGCAGGGCAAGATTTGGCGCAAGCCAAATTACCAGCCCGTGAACGGTCGTTGGGCCGGAT